>CAZEQV010000154.1:0-8066 GCA_964514435.1 uncultured Verrucomicrobiota bacterium | reverse complement strand
CGTCGGTGTCGGCGATGATCTTCAGCGAGCCGCCGGACGCCTGGTTGTCGCCGTGGGCGGGCGCGTTCTTCAGTGAAGAAATGATTAGTGAAGCGCAGCAGGAAATGAAGTGGCAGGGCTATCAGGTGTTTCAACAGGGCAAGATGTTTCTGGTCCTGGTGCATCCCCGCGTGCCGGATGGGATAAATCCCGAGGTGTTCCATGCCGCGACCGTTCCCAAGCTGAAACGCATCATCCGCAACGTGGCGGAATCGCACGGGCACGTGCGGTTGAACCTGACCGGCGAGCCGGTGCTTGACTACGATGAGATGCAGTCGTCCCAGCGCGACGCCATCCGGGCGACCTTGATCACCTTGGTGCTCATCGCGGTCATCTTTATTGCCGGGTTTCACGAATGGCTGCGGCCGGTCTTGGGCGTGGTGTGCATGATGATGGTGGTCGCGGTGGCGATGGGCTGGGCCACGCTGGCTGTCGGACATTTGAATCTGATCACCGTCACCTTCGCGGTGATGCTGCTGGGTTTGGGAATTGATCTCGGCATCCAACTCATCGCCCGATTTGAGGAGGAATTGGCGCGCGGGGCGCAGCGGCAGCAAGCCGTTCACCAGGCCATAACCCACACCGGCGCGAGCATCATCACGGCGGGGCTGACCAATGCCGCCGCGTTCTTTGCCATGATGCTCAGTGGTTTCAAGGGTGTGATGGAACTCGGCATCATTGCCGGTGGCGGGCTGCTGATCGCCACGCTCATGACGATGACCGTCTTGCCGGCCATGTTGCTGCTGGTGAAACGGTCGGGTGAATCCTCACACATACCGGCGCAAGCCGTGGCCACCCGATTCGAGCGCGTCCTGCTCCGGTATCCCCTCCCGATGCTTGGCGCATTCGGGACCGTTACCGTCACATCCCTGATGATCGGCTGGCAGGTGCAGTTCGATTACAACGTCCTCAACCTCCAGTCCAAAGGCCTCCCGTCCGTGGAAACCGAATTACGGCTGCTCAAGGCCGACGCAGAATCCACCATCTACGCCTGCGTTGTTTGCGACACGCTCGAGGAAACGCGCCGTGTTCATCACAGCCTGACCGGCCTGCCCAGCGTGGCCACGGTGCACAGCATCACCGAACTGATGCCGCAACAACAGGAGGCCAAGGCGGTGATGATCCGCGAGATTCAGGCGCAACTGGGGCGCCCCAAGTTCGCCCTGCCGGCGGCGGTCGAAGGCGATGTGGAAGCATTGTTGCGCTCGTTGGCCGTCCTGAGACTGCGGGCCGCTCAGGTGGCCAAAGAAGCAGTCGAGCGCCAAGACACGGGATTGGCCGCGGCAGCGGGCGCGTTGACCAACGCCGTCAACGGAGCGCGGGAACGGCTCAAGACGATGTCGCTGTCCGACCTGGCCGGGTACGAAGAACGTTTCTTCCGCGATCTGGGTTCGCAACTGGACATGATCGCCGCTCAGGTCACCAATCGGACGATGAGCGAACGCGACGTGCCGGTTGAACTGCGGCGGATGTTGATGGGCAAGTCCGGCAAGCATCTCGTCCGCGTGTTTCCCAGGGAAAACATCTGGGAACGCGAACCGCTGGAGCGGTTTGTTCGCGAAGTGTGCTCCGTGGCGCCCCACGCGACCGGCACGCCGCTGGGGCTGTATGAGTTTGTGGCGGTCTTGCAGACCGGCTACATCAAGGCGGCGTTGTGGGCGATTCTGGTCATTGCGATCATCATCGCCGTGGATTTCCGGGGATTCACGGCGACCGTGTTGACCTTGCTGCCGCTGCTGGCGGGCGTGACTTGGATGGTCGGAGTCATGGCGTTGTTTGGGATCGCATTCAATCCCGCCAACATCATGACATTGCCGTTGATCGTCGGGATTGGCGTGGCCTATGGCATCTACGTGGTGCAGCGATACCGGCAGGAGGGCGAAGCGATGTTCTACGGCAAGAGCACCGGACGGGCGGTGTTGTTGTCGGCCTTGACGACCATGGTGGCGTTTGCCTGCTTGGTGCTGGGATTGCATCGCGGCATCCGCAGTCTGGGTCTAGTGATGACGATTGGAGTGGCAGCCTGTTTGCTGGCCGGTATGGCGATGTTGCCGGCGTTGCTGGAAATCGCTCGCCGCAGGGGCTGGAAAGTCTGAGCCAGTTGCTCACGCGACGCGGCGCGCGGTGAGGGCCGGCAGGGGAATCTGCGGGAGCGCCAGTTCCATGAACCGACCCAAGTTGCGACCGGCCACGCTGGCTCGACGACCCAACCGGGCCAAGTCAACGATCAGTCGGGGCCGGCGAAGGCAGGCCCGAAAGATCCTGCCGGGCTGGATTTGGCCGACCACAAAGAAATCATTGACTTCGGCCGGCAACGTTTCGTCAACGGTGTCGCTGATGCAACGGATGGCGAGAAACGGCGTTTGATGGCGAACCGCCACCGCGGCGACCGCGCTGGTTTCCATGTCCACGGTGAGCGCGCCCGTGCGTTGTCCCAGCAACTTCTTGAACGAGGCTTTCAACATCATCTCGCTGGTCGTCACGATGCGTCCCTGATGGATGGAAGTCCTGGCCGGTTCGATTTGTATTTGCGGCAACCTGGGATTGGCTTGGATGGAGCGGCAAAAGTAATCGTCGCCATGTTCCTCCAGCACTTCGAGGACTTCATTGCCAATGACGATGTCACCCGTGTTCAGATTGGGGGAGAGTCCGCCCCCAAAGCCGGTGCTGATAATGAGATCGGGCCGGTAGGTGCGAAAGGTGGTTTCAGCAGCGATGCGGGCGCATTCATTGCCGACGCCGAGCGCGAGCAAGACCACCGGCAATCCCGCCAACGTGCCTTCATGGAAATCGAGATGCTCAACGCGGACGATGCGCGCGGAGCGTAAGGAGCGAAGGATTGGTTTGAGTTCCTGCCTGACAGCAACAAGAATCGCAATCATCTCGCTCCGTCCGGCGCCCGGCCGGTCAGCTTTCGCAGCATGAGCCGTTTTTCCCGGCCGCAACAGCGGCGGCGATTTCGCGTTCGGTCAACACTTGCTGGATGTTGGCTTGGACGCAATCACGTTTGCCGGTGAGGTGGCCGCGGCCGGAACTGACGCCGTTATAGGCGTCCACGTGCGAAGCATCGGCGACCGGCTGCGGTTTCGCGCCGAAGTTGTAGCGGATGAGTTTCCACGTGTCGCCGGGTTGCTTGTCAATTCCCAGCGACGGCGTGGGTTCGTAGCCGCAATGGGTCATGCAGTTTTCGCAGCGCGGGTCGCGGGCGATGCCGTCAAACACGCCGTATTTTTCCCAGTCCACTTTCTCCAGCATCTCCTGATAGCGGTCGTAGTGGCCGTCGGTCATGAGATAGCAGGGGGCTTTCCAGCCTTTGACGTTGCGGGTGGGAATGGCCCACGCGGTGCAGTGCAGGTCGCGTTTGCCGGCAAGAAACTCCAAATAGATGGGCGACCCGAACAAGGTGTATTTTTCGCCCCATTCCACAATCTTCGCGAATTTCTGGCGGGTCAGTTTGCGGGTGAGGAAAAAGTCTTCGGGCTGTTTGCCGAGACGTTTGATCATGTCTTTCTTGGCGGCATCGTATTCATAGCCGGGCGTGATTGTGTGACCGTCCACGCCCAGGCTGGAGAGGAAATCGAACATCTTCTCGATTTCATCCATGTCGGTCTCCTTGTAGACCGTGCAATTCGTGGCGACCTGGTAGCCGAGGATTTTGGCCATCTTGATGGCCTCGATGCATTCCTTGAACACGCCTTCGCGTTCCACGATCAAGTCGTGGATGTATTCGAGGCCGTCAATGTGCACGTTCCAATACATCCATTTTGACGGGGTAATGCTGGGGCGTCCGTCGTTCTTGCCCTTGCGAATCTCGGCGGCTTCCTTGTCGGTGATCAGATTCTTGGCGAGCAGATCCTTCAATATCGGCTCGGTCGAATCGGCGCGGTAGGTTCGCGCCAGGTATTCGCGCATCTTTTTGCGCATGAACATGCCGTTGGTGCAGATGTAAATGATCCGGCCCTGTTCGAGCAGGCCATGCACGAGTTCCTCGATCTTGGGGTAGATGGTGGGTTCTCCGCCGCAGATGGAAACCATCGGCGCGTCACATTCCGCCGCGGCTCCGAGACAATCTTCGAGGCTCATCATGTCCTTGAGGCTGGTGGAATATTCGCGGATGCGACCACAGCCGGTGCAGGTGAGGTTGCAGGTGTGCAAGGGTTCGAGCTGCAGGACGAGCGCGAATTTTTCCACTTTGCGCAATTTATTGTTAACGATGTGCGCGGCGATCTTGGCGGATAGGGTGAACGGGAATCTCATGTGGGTGCGTCTCCTGTGTTGGGTGCTGCTCTCGGCGTGGTCGGCTCAGACTTCGGTTACGGTGAGTTGCGCCAGCGCGCGCCACCGGGCGACTTTGCGGGCGAGTTTCGGTTGCGACATGAACGCCACGAGGGCGCGTGATTTCTCGCGTTCCCGCGGCACGGGCGAGAATGCTTCGTACTTGTGACGGGCATACATACCCAGTGCCATCATCGGGAAATAGTGCCTGTAATAATGGTACCGCAGATAAAACACTTTGGGGAAACCGGTGCCCGTGTAGAGTTCTTCGTCCCAGTTGCCGGCTTCGTTCTGCGTGTCGAGCAGGTACTGAATGCCGTGTTCGACTTCGGGCGAATTGACCTCACCGGCGGAGAGCAACCCCATGATGACCCATGATGTTTGGGAGGCCGTGCTCGTTCCGATTCCTTTGAACTTGGCGTCTTCGTAACTGCGCAACGTTTCGCCCCAGCCGCCATCGGAGTTTTGGTTGCCTTTCAACCAGGCCACCGCGCGGCGCACGTACGGCTGGCTCATGTCTTCGCCGATGCATTGCAGGCCGCGCAACACCTGCCACGTTCCGTAAATGTAATTGCAGCCCCACCGGCCAAACCACGACCCATCCGGGCATTGATCGCGCTTCAAGTAATCCAGTGCCTGCTTCACGCATTCGTCTTCCACGGTGAATCCGAAGTGGCTGAGACATTCCAGCACCCGCGCCGTGATATCGGACGTGCTGGGGTCAATCATCGCGTTATGATCGGCAAACGGCACTTGTGTGAACAGCCATTTGTCATTGTCGCGGTCAAACGCCGCCCAACCGCCATCGGAGTTCTGCATTCCCAGAACCCACCGGATACCGCGCCGGATCGCCGCGGCTTTCTCGCGGTCAAACGGCGTCTGCACGCGGTTCAACGCCATCAGCACCATGATCGTATCGTCAACGTCAGGATAAAACTCGTTATCGTACTCGAAGAACCACGCGCCGACCGGCTTGTTGCGCTCGGTGTACCGATGGCTTTCGGCGTGTTTGATGATCCAATCGCCAGGTCGTCGAACCTCTTTGTCCAGCAACCATCGCGCGGCGTGTTGCAGGGAGGGGTCATCAGAAGCCAGACCGGCTTCGTGCAGCGCGTTCATGCTGATGGCGGTGTCCCATACCGGTGACAAACAAGGCTGAAGGTGCAGGCTGTCTTCTTCCTCGATTTTCAACGATTCCATTTCGCGGATGCCTTGCGCCACAAGGAAGCTGTCGTTGGTGTAACCAAGCACGCGCAGCGACATCACAAAATTCGCCATGGCCGGGAAGATCGCTCCCATGCCGCCGGGGGTGCGCCCATGTTCGATTACCCAGCGTTCCGCATTGCGGAGCGCCAGTTTGCGGAGGAAGCGCACCGGGTGACGGTCGTAAAACTTGAGCAACCGGTCCACCGTCAGAAAGAAGTTGTGCCAGGTAAATGTCTGAGCGTCGCGTGTGAGGCGTATGTCAGCATTGTTGCGGCCGCCGACCCACAATTCGTTGATGTCCAGGTTGGGAGACAGGGGACGGACAGGTTTGTTGGCGCGAATGATGGCCAGCGGAACCAACATCGCCCGCGACCATGATGACATCTGATAGATGCTGAAACTGAACCATTTCGGCAACAGCACCAGTTCCGGTGGGATCGCAGGGCAACCGTCCCACGGATACAGGCCGATCATCGAAAGATATATCTTGGTGAACGAATTGCATTTCGTCACGCCACCAGCCGACAAAATCATGTCCCGCATCTTTTTCATGTGCGGCGCAGTTACGTCGTCACCGGCCATCTTCAGGACGAGATACCCCTTGACCGAAGCGTTCAACTCAGCCGGTCCGCCGGGAAAGATGGACAACCCGCCATCCGCCAAAAGATGTGAACGGATGTAACGAGCCGCCTTGCGCAGCGTGACATCATCCAGTCGCTCAATGAAATGCAGGTAGATGATGTATTCCGTTTCGAGGATCGTGTCCCCCTCCAATTCGGCGCACCAATGTCCGTCTGGTTTCTGCCGTGACAGCAGCCATTCCTGACTGCGGTCAATGGCCGATTCCAGCCGGCTCAAATTTGGCAACGTGAAATGTTCCTTCGCGTGTATCATGATCAAAAACTAAGACCCCTTGGTGGCTATTTCTCTAAGTGGTGGGCATTATAGTGGATAACACTCCGCTGTAAAGCGGTTTCGCCCTCCTTGCCGGCTTGACCGAGTTCCATCTTCTTGTGCCTAAGACTTTTGCTAATAACAGCTTAAAGCGACGCAGGCCTCAACCCGCGGTGAATCATTGGACCCGCCGGGCGGTTCTCCAAAAATCTTCCAGCACGGAGCGAATGTCTTTGCTGCGGACCTCCTCGACACCGGCTTCGCCCCAGTCAGGTGGAAACAAGGAAGAAAACTGGCTTTGCTTGAACCGCTGACACACCAACACAGCCACACCCCGGTCAGTTTCCGTCCGAATCAATCGTCCCACGGATTGGATGACCCGATTCATGCCAGGATACACGTACGCATACTCGAAACCTTTGCCATACTGCTGATCATAATATCTCCGCATGGTTTCCCGTTCAAAGTTCACCTGCGGCAACGCAGGGCTGACGACCACCACCCCGGTAAGCTGTTCCCCCGGCAAATCCACGCCTTCCGCGAACAGCCCGCCTTGCACCGCCAACACCAGCTTGGCCGGCTCCGCGCTTTTCAACGATTCCAGCAACCGATCCCGCTCGGCTTCCGTCATGGCGGGTTCCTGCACCAAAAGCTCCCAATTGCCACCGCCCATGCACCCGGCCACCTCGCGCAGGAACTCGTAACTCGGGAACAGAGCCATGTAGTTGCCCCGACGTGAAGCAGCCACGTCTGCCACGATGCCAGCAATCTTCTCAAAATGCAGGCTGCGTCGCCGGTAGGTGGTCAACACGTCGGGCACGAGAATGATCTTGCGATTCTCGGGCGCAAATGGCGACGGCAACCTCAGCATATCCGTCCGTGCCGGATCCAAACCGAGCATGTCCCGGTAAAACTCCATCGGCTCGAACGTCGCCGACATGGCGATGACGCTGTGGAAACCTTCCAGCCGTTTCGAAAGTTGCCGGGACGCATCTTTGCACAGGATTTTGATCTCCCCGCCGCCGCCGGCGTCGAAGATATACGAAAACTCCTCGCCTTCCATCGCCAGCACGTTGCAGAACTGACCGAAATCCGACAGGAACATCTCCACCGGGTCGTCCGGTATCGCGCGACCGCTCGTCAGTTTGTCCAACATGTAACGCACCGCAAGACGGTCGGCGGCCGGCTTCATCTCCGAAAAGAAAACGCGCGGTGATTCGATCAGGAACTTCTTCCCTCCCGGCTGGCGTGTGGCCAGTTCCTCATCGTCCAACTGACTGTACTCGTCCGCCTCGCGGCGCGTAAACGATCGGAAAAAACCCTCCAACTCGCGCACGAACCGCTGGAAGTCACCGGCCAGGTTCGATTCCATCCGACCCAAACATTCCCGCACCTCTTTCAACTGTGCCCGATGCAGCGACGGAGAAAAATAATCCATCGCCCGCTGATACAGATTGTGCGCCTCATCAATTACCAACACGAGGTTGCCGTAATCGCCATCCTGAAAGAATCGCCGGAAATACACCTGTGGATCGAACACGTAATTGTAATCACACACCACTGCGTCCGTTTGCTCCGACTCCAACAGCGCCAGTTCAAATGGACACAGACCGGCCACGCGACCGGCATCCATCAACAAGTCCGGCGCGATC
>CAZEQV010000153.1:0-8069 GCA_964514435.1 uncultured Verrucomicrobiota bacterium | reverse complement strand
CACAAGATTCGCATCGCGGCGAAACGCTACCGGTATGCGTTGGAGGCCTGACAGGCGGTGTTCGATGTCCCGCTGCGAGACCGAATTCGCTCCGTGGAAACGTTGCAGGACCTGATGGGCCAGGCGCACGATGTGGAAGAGCTAATCGTGACATTGAACCGGTTGGGCGAGCCGGGGAAAAATAACGCTGCCCGCAATGTGTCATCACTGATAAAGTTCTTTGAGCGCGAACATCAGCAGTTGTTCAGTGAATTCGAGGAATTCATGAAGGCCAAGGGCCCTTGGACAAAGCGGGTCAGATTGCGGTTGCCGCGTTGAACGGAATCAACACGAAGGATATGCTATGACAACCAAGAGGCTGCCGGAAAAGGGACACACGGTTGGCGTGGATTTGGGAGGCACCAAGATACTGTCAGCCGTATTCAATCCGCGCCACCGGATCGTGGCCCGTGAAAAAAAAGCGACGCGTTCCGAGTTGGGGGCGGAAGGTGTCTTGGACCGCGTGGCCGATTGCGTGAACGAAGTGCTGGCATCGGCGGCGGTGCCTCACGCGTGTGTGAGCGGCATCGGCGTGGGCATACCGGGTCTCATCGAAAACCGCCACGGCCTCGTGCGAGTGGCGCCGAATCTTCGTTGGCGGAACGTGCCGGTGGTGCGGATGTTGGAGAAACGGCTGCACATACCGGTGGCCATCATCAACGACGTTCAAGCCGGAACGATGGCGGTGCACCGGTTCGGAGCGGGACGGAAACTGCAGGATTTTGTCTGCATGTTCATCGGCACCGGCATCGGCGGCGGATTGGTCTTGGGAGGACAACAATACCGCGGCTCGGATGGAATGGGCGGCGAGATTGGCCACATGGTGGTGGTGGCCCATGATGGGCCGAAATGTGGATGCGGCAATCGCGGTTGTTTGGAAGCCGTCGCCAGTCGCGGCGCGATTGTCAATCGTGTGATCCATCAAATCAGCAAAGGCCACAAGAGCGTCGTTTCTGATCTTTGTGACGGCGACATGACTCGGGTGCGCAGCCGGATCTTGGCGGAAGCATACCGGGAAGGCGACCGTCTCGTGACTGACGTCATCCACGATGCTTGCGAATACATTGGCATCGGAGCGGCCAACCTCATCAACATAGTAAGTCCACAGGCCGTGATTTTGGGCGGCGGACTGATCGAGGCGCTCGGAAAGAAAATGCTGCCGCGCATCACCAAGGCCGCAAAAGCGCACGTCATAGCGGCCAGTCCCGAACGAGTGCGAATATTGGATTCCGGTTTGGGAGACGATGCCGGGATCTTGGGGGCTTCTTTGGCAGCGCAGTCCGTGGCGCGACGATGAACAACCGTGTGGCATTGGCGGACAAGTGGCTTGGTGATCTCGGATGGGAGGCTGAACATTCCCGCCACGTTCGCGACTTGGCGTTGATGTTATTCGACCAATTAAGACCGCAGCATGGCCTGGGCGAAGGATACCGGGATATACTCGAAGCTGCGGCATTATTGCATGACATAGGCTGGACGATTAGTGGAGCGAAACACCACAAGCTGAGCTATCGGATGATTCGCGATAATTCGGAGCACTTGGAAGGGTTTGACAAACGTGAAGTGAAGTTGATCGCATTGACGGCCCGGTACCATCGCAAGTCACATCCTCAACTCAAACATGGACCGTACGCGAAATTAAGCATTTCGGATCAGATGATTGTCAACAAACTTGCTGCCATACTCCGCATTGCCGATGGCTTGGATCGTCCGCATCATCAGACGGTTAAAAGAGTGAATTGCCGTATGCAAGACGGACGAGTGCAAGTTCTTGTGAAAGCAGAGACAGGGCTTTCTGATTGCTTGGCTGGTGCGGAACGAAAGAAGGCTCTTTTTGAGGAAGTATTTGGGCTACCGGTAGATCTATCCTCACTTTGAAACGATAGAGCCATCTTTCATCGCTCACGCATTTTTTCTGGCATTCATTGGAATGATGGTTCCAATGAATGCTGATAGCTTCGATCCAACGCCGGCGCTTTGAGGAATGATCGTCCTGAAGATGCCGACAGTTGAGAGGGGGTTAATCCAAACTCGTCAGCCAAGGGTTAAATAGCGAATGGTTTGGTAGGAGCAGCGAGCGAAGGTGTCTGATGCGCCTGAGTCGGATTACGGCAATCTCCCGCAGGACTGAAAACTTTTTTGCGAATGGTGTCGCGACGCAATTGAGCGCCATGCTTTGGGTGCGCCTTGCCAAACTGTTTGGCCAGCACGACTACGCCCATTGGTTATTGGTCAGATCCATTCGCACAGCCAGGGGATCGCGCACCAAGTCGTCGCGCTTTTCGGCAAGCTGACCCAGACCAAACACACCAGCAACCATTCCAAGTCGGCACCGGACTGTCCCTGCAAAGAGAATCGCCGAGACCCCATTGCTTCTTTGAGGATCCCCAACACAGGTTAGCGGTCTGTAGCTGAAACCGATACAGCGCCCGCTGGTCTTTCGTGCGTAGCCGACAGACCTTGGCCCACGCGTTTCGATAGGAGTGTAACGTTACGCCCCCCAATCTTCAAATCCGGCAACGTCATCGAAACTCATACGCTCGATCTGTCTCACGCAACCGACTCCAACAAGGAAACAAAGAACCAGTCGCCGGTAACTCCAGAGAATCTTCTCCAACCGTTCTCCGATTGTGAGCCGCGCTTGAACATCCAATACCGATTGATCATGGTGTCTCTGGCGAGGATAGGAAACGCGGACGAAATCCGTCAGGGAGTTGTAGGGGAGTACTCGCCGAGCATTGGTGAGCAGATCGGATTGTGATCCGCTCGCCGTTTCCCTGACAGTTTTTTTGAGAGTTATACCCTTTTGTGTCCTTCGGTGGGCAATCCCCGGTGAGATTCAACGGGGTGAAAATTGGCTCCCCAGGTAGGACTCGAACCTACAACCTAGTGATTAACAGTCACTCGCTCCACCATTGAGCTACTGGGGAATCCAGAATCGCCGTGCTTATATAGGCAGAACCCTCTTATTCGTCAACTCCCGCCTGCCTGCCGCATATTTTCGTGTTGTGTCGGCGTTGGTTTTGTTACATTGAACGTGGTCGCGGAACGTTTCTGCAAAATGCCGACAGACGCGATAGCCATTGAAGTGGAAGACCTCGTAAGAAGTTTTGGCGATGTCGAGGCGCTTTCTCACGTGAGCTTGTCCATCCGCAAGGGCGAGTTCTTCTCGTTGCTCGGACCTTCGGGCTGCGGCAAGACAACACTGTTGCGGATCATCGGGGGGCTCGATCAACCGGATCAGGGCATTGTTCGGATAGGCGGCATTGATGCGCGGGAGATTCCGGCCCACAAGCGCCCCGTCAACACCGTCTTTCAGTCCTACGCCTTGTTTCCGCACCTGACGGTTTGGGACAATGTCGCGTTCGGGTTGCGGATGAAGAAAGTTCCCGCCCCGGAAATCACGACGCGGGTAAACAAGGTGCTGGATCTCGTGCAGATAACCCAGTTTGCCGGGCGCAAACCCGGCGTGCTTTCCGGCGGCCAGAAGCAGCGTGTGGCCCTGGCCCGCGCCATTGTGAATGAACCACAGGTCTTGTTGTTGGATGAACCGCTGGGCGCGTTGGATCTGAAACTTCGCAAGGAGCTGCAGGTGGAATTGCTGACGTTGCAGCGGCGTCTGGGCATCACGTTCATTTACGTGACGCATGATCAAGAAGAGGCGCTGACGATGAGCGACCGGATTGCCGTCATGCGGGCCGGCAAGATCGAGCAGATGGGCGAATCGGAATCGCTTTACGAGCATCCGCGTCGCCGGTTTGTGGCGCAGTTTCTGGGTTCGTGCAATTTGCTGGAAGCCACGGTGCAGAGCCGCACGGAGCATGATGCCGTCGTTCAGACTCCGTTAGGAATACTGCGGGTGGATTTTCGGTCGCAGCCGACGGAAGCCACCCTTCGCAATCAGTTCACACTGGCCATTCGACCGGAGAAAGTCACGCTTTGCGAACCGCATGAGAGGGAAGGCGAGAATCGTGTGCCGGTGGTGGTCAATCAACTCATCTACGTTGGTTCGGAAACGCATTATATTCTCCAAGCGGGCGGGCAAACGCTTTCGGCGGAGATCATGAACGTGAAAGTGGGTTCTCAAGGATTTGACATCGGCCAACAGGCGGTGGTGCATTTGCCGGCAGGGGGGTTGTTGGTCTTGGACGACTGATGAAGAACATACCGGCCAAGAAGAAAGTCCGTTACGGAGAACCGCTTTCCCGTCGCGACGAGATTCTGCGGTCGGCCGTCACGAGCGGACCGGCCATCGCATGGGTCACCCTGTTTCTGCTTGTGCCGCTGGTGTCGGTGGGGATCACCAGTTTTCTGACGTTGGACGATTCGGGCCGGTATGGTCCGCCGTTCACGGTTGCCAACTATCTGCGGTTTGCCGGGTTCGGATTCTTTGGATTCGACCTGATGTTGGGAGCCGGTACGACCGTCTTGTGTGTGGCGGCAGCACTGCCTTTGGCCTTCTTCATCACGGGCGTGCCGCACCGCTACCGGAACATGGCGCTGACGTTGGTGCTGATTCCATTTTGGACGAATTTGCTGATTCGCACGTATGCCTGGCAGATTTTGTTGTCGCCGCACGGATGGATTGCGCAGACGTTGATTTTCCTCGGGCTGCTGACCGAGGGCGACACGTTGTATCCGAGCATCACAGCCATTTACATCGGGATGGTGTGCGATTATCTGCCGTTCATGGTGTTGCCGGTATATTCCTCGGTGGAGAAGATTGACTGGAGTATTGCGGAGGCGGCGGCGGATTTGGGGGCGAACGGGCGCCAGGTGTTCTGGCACGGAATCCTGCCGCAAATCGTGCCCGGTCTGGTGGCTGGTATCGTCTTGGTGTTCGTGCCGGCGACCGGCCAGTTTGTGATACCGGACCTGTTGGGGGGCGCCAAGACGGCGATGTTGGGCAACATCATCCAACAACAGTTTGGTCCCGGTCGGAACTGGCCGTTTGGATCGGCGATTTCGTTTTTGGGGATGGGTCTGGTGCTGGCGGGCTTGTGGATTTACGCGCGGTACTCGGCGCAGAAAGGGCAGGAGATTTTATGAAGCGTGTGCCGGTGCCGTTGTGGATGGTGGCGGCGTTTCTGTATGTGTTCATGTATACACCGATTGCCGTCGTGATCATCTACTCGTTCAACTCGGCCCGGCACGGCGGACCGTGGCAGGGGTTCACGACGCGGTGGTACACGACGCTGTTGTATGTGAGCAGCGACAACCAGGAAGTCACCGAGGGGGAGCGGAAAATGGCCCGCGACAAGTGGGAAGCGGTGAAGAACACGTTTTATCTGGCATTTGTCAGCACGGCGGTGGCGACAGTGTTGGGAACGATGTTGGGGTATGGGATGAGCCGGTATGATTACCCGGGCAAGCGGCTGTTCGCGTGGCTGATGTACGTGCCGGTGGTGATACCCGACATCGTGATGGCGGTGGCGCTGATGTCGTTTTTTGTCGTGGCGCAATCTTTTTTGGCATTTGTTCACATGGGATTGATGACGATGATCATCGCGCATGTGACGTTTCAGATTCCGTTTGTGGCGATTGTGGTCCGGTCGCGTTTGGCGGGGATTGATCCAACGATTGAGGAAGCGGCTCGCGATTTGGGGGCTGGCACGTGGCAGACGTTTTGGTATATCACGTTGCCGCAGATGCTGCCGGGAGTGGTGGCGGGGGCGATGCTTGCGTTCACGTTGAGTTTGGATGATTTTGTAGTGAGTTTTTTCACCACGGGACCGGGGGCTATGACATTGCCCATATTGATATACTCATCAGTCAAACGCGGGATTACGCCGGATATCAATGCGTTGTCCACGCTGATTGTGTTGGTGTCGGTGATAGGAACCATCGGAGTGACGTTGCTGCAACGTCCCCGGCTAAAAACAGGAGGATGAAGTCATGTACCGTTCAATGGTTGTGTGTGTGATGGCGCTGATGCTCAGTGCGTCGGCGTGGGCGCAGAAAAACAAGCTGAATTTATATATCTGGAGCGAATACATTGATCCGCAGATCATCACGGACTTTGAGAAGGAGTTTGACTGCAAGGTCACGGTTGATTTGTACGAGGACAATGAAAGCATGGTCGCCAAGCTGCAAGGCGGCGGCACGTCGTTGTACGACATCGTGGTGCCGTCGGATTACATCATTCCCTCGATGATCGCGCAGAACCTGCTGGCGCCCATCCGTCCGACGAATGTGCCCAACACCAAGAATCTGGATCCGAAATTCACAAGCCGTGAATACGATCCGCAGAACAAGTTCACCGCCCCGTATCAATGGGGCACCATCGGCATTTATATCCGCAAAGAGAAGGGGGAGACGATTGACGAGACGTGGGGATTGATGTTTGACCCCAGCAAGAAAATCGGATCGTTTCTGATGATGGACGATGTGCGGGCATGTCTCGGCGCGGTGCTGAAGTACAAAGGATTCAGCGTAAACTCCACGGACAAATCACAATTGCGGGCCGCCCGTGAGACTTTGTTGAAGGCCAAGGAACATTCCCTCGGATTCGAGGGAGGCGTGGGCGGCAAGAACAAGGTCTTGGCCAAGGTTGCCAAAATGGCGATGGTGTATAACGGCGACGCGGTGCGGGGGATGAAAGATGATCCGGACACGTATTTCTTCATTCCCAAAGAAGGCAGCGAAATCTGGCTGGATGTGATGGCGATACCGGCGAAGGCGCCCAATCGCGACATGGCGGAAAAATTCATCAATTACATTCTCGATGCCAAGGTCGGCGCAAGGTTGTCCAACTTCAACCAATACGCCACGCCCAACAAAGCGGCGTTGGAGTTCATCGCCCCGGAGGATTTGAAGAACACAGCCATCTATCCTTCCGAAGAGACGATGAAGAAGCTGGAGTTCGTCAAGGACTTGGGAGCCAAGAACGCCTGGTACGACGAGCTTTGGACCTCGATCAAATCCAAGTAACCGGGAACCTTACCGGTTCACGTGGATGACCTTGGCTGGCGGGAATCCGTTGAAGTAGGTCGAGGATGCCGCGCTGTAGGCGCCGATGTTCCGGCTATAAAGCAGGTCTCCGAGCTGCAGATTGTTCGGCAGATTCTCGGCCAGGGACACCACGTCCAACGCATCGCATGTCGGTCCAAACACCGAGCAAATCTCCGTGGGTCCCTTTTTGAAAGCGTGGAGATGATATTGCAGATGGTCGAAAATCACGCCCGAAAACGTGTGATACACGCCGTCGTCAATGTAGTAGCAGAGCTTGCCGTCGCGCACCGCCTTGCCGATGATCTTCGACACCGCGGTGCCGGCAGTGGCCACCATAAACCGGCCCGGCTCGGCCAAAATCTGTATGTCCTTCGGGAACAACCTGTCAATTTCCCGATTGATCAGACGCGCCAGATCGCGGAAAGGCTTCACGGTCGCGTCGTACGGAGCGGGGAACCCGCCGCCGATATCAATCAAGTTCATCTTCGTATAGCCGCGGTCGCGAGCTTCCCGGAAAATGTTGGCGGCCAGGCTCAACGCTGCCACATAGTTTTCAAAGTTTGTGGTCTGACTTCCGACGTGGAAACTCAAGCCTTCCACCACCAACCCGGCCTTGTCGGCCTCCAAGATCAAATCCACAGCCTCACCGGGAGCGGCGCCGAACTTGGATGACAATTCCACCATGGCCCCCGTGTTGGGCACTTTCAGTCGCAGCGCCAGACCGGCGTTCGGCGCGTACTTTTTGATTTTCTTGATTTCTTCGTGATTGTCGTAGGTCACGAGCGGTTTGTACGGATTTAGTTCTTCGAGTGTCTCATTGGCCTTGATGGGATTGGCGTAGATGATCTTGTCCCAGATCCAATCCTGACGTTCCTTGGCCGGCAAATGTTTGATGTTCTCGTGGACGATGCGGAACTCCGGCAGCGAGGCGACATCGAAACTCGCGCCCGCTTCAAACAGTGTGCGCACAATGGCCGGATCGGGATTCGCCTTGACGGCGTAATAGGCTTGCACGCGGGGGAGATATTTCTTGAACACGGCGTAATTACGCCGCAGCTCCTCGTGATCCACCACGAACA
>CAZEQV010000152.1:0-8157 GCA_964514435.1 uncultured Verrucomicrobiota bacterium | reverse complement strand
ACCGGGATAATTGCATTCATATCGAGCTTTCGATACACTCGCACCTGATGAAATACCTGATTCTTCTTATCATTCTTGTCTTTGTTGGAACTTCACCGGCACTGTATTCACAGATGAACTCGGATCCCGGTGACCAGTTCCTCGAAGCTTACTTGCTCATCCAAGAAGCTGACGCTGCGGAACGTGGCGCTAACTGGACGAAAGCAAAAAACAAATATGAGGCCGCTCTTCAACTGCTCAATTCAATACGCACCGCAAACCCTGAGTGGAATCCCGCCATCGTTGATTTTCGGGTAAAGTTCTGTGGCGACCGCTTGACCGCTCTCGATCCCAAACTCAGTCCTTTGCCAACTGAAACGACCGAACCTGTTATCCCTCCCCCACCGCCGCTCCGTGCCGAAGCGGCTATTCCAAAAGGAACCTCCCCAGAAGAATCGGCCCGCATCAAACAACTCACCGCCGACCTCCAACGCAGTCTCGACCAAGTCCGCGAACTGCAGACTTCGCGCGACGAGCTGCAGGCAAAACTCCGCGAAGCGCTTTCCAAGATACCCACCACCGAGACAACGTCCCGAGTGGAAGAACTGATGCAAAAGAATCTCGAATTGGCCAATCAACTTGCCCAAGCTCAGCAACAGATTTCTGATCTTAAAACGGCATCACCCACTGTGACCATCGTTCCGGCCTCCACACCCGACACAGCCACGATCGAAAAGCTTACCGCAGAACTTTCCGCGTCACGTGAGGAACTCGCGCGCACCAAGATCGAGCTGTCCAACACTCAGAACCGTCTCACCACCGTGGAACGCGCTTTGGAAGTCGCCCAACAAGAGAACAAAGCACTCATGGTTTCCCGCGATGAAATCCTTGCCCAACTTCGCGACAGTGAACGCAAACTTGTCGCCGCGCAAGCCAGCGGAGCCAAGGACGCCGAGATCATCGCGGAATTGCGCCGAGAGAACGCCTTGCTCAAGCAGATCACTACCAACTCCACAAAGGCTGTCACCGCCACAACACCAGACCGCCGTTTTTCCTTGTTCGGCATCAAGCTCGGAGCCCAGCCGCGGCCACCGGCTTCCACCACCATTGACACCGAATCCGCACCCGGCAAACTAGTGGCCACAGTCAGTGCGCCTCCCGCACCCGGCAAGACTGACGAGACACGAGTTTCAGAGACAACCCCACCGGCGACTGAATCGAACACAACCACACCGGAGATCACCACGCTTCTGGTTGACGCTCGCCGGGCCCTTGACGAGAAGCGATTCAACGAAGCCGTTGACCTTTACAGTCAAGTCCTGCAGAAAGACCCTCAGAACGTTACCGCCACCACCAACCTCGGCATGGCACATTACCAACTCGGCCGGCTTGACGACGCCGAAACTCAGCTTCGCAAAGCGGCTGCCGCCATGCCAAACGATGCCCGTACCCGCGCCGTTCTGGGCATCATTCACTTCCGAAAAGGACGCATCGAAGAATCTTACACGGAACTCACGCGCGCTGTGGCGCTCGAACCGCGCAACGCCGAAGCCCATAACTATCTTGGAATCGTCCTGAATCAAAAGGGCTGGCCGGCCGCCGCCGAAATGGAGATCAAACGCTCCCTCGAATTGAATCCCCGGTATGCCGATGCGCATTTCAATCTTGCCGTCCTCTATGCCAGTCAGAAAACACCCCGCTTCGACCAGGCCCGGTATCATTACCAGGCCGCGCTCGATCTTGGCGCCCATCGCGACGCCCGCATCGAGGGTCTTCTCAAACTCGCCTCATCCGCCCAAACGCCCACCGTCACCCCATAGCCGGCAACGTGATGTGGAAAGCCGTGCCCCTGCCGGACACGCTCTTGACCTCCATCGCTCCGTGGTGTGCTTCCAGAATCTTTTGCACAATCGCCAGTCCCAATCCAACGCCACCGGGCCGAGCTGAGAAAAAAGGCTCAAACAACTGACGCTGCTGCTCCTCCGTCATGCCGACGCCGGTATCCTCAAAGCGCACGCCCACCCGATCCCCTCCCTGACGCCCGGTGCGAATGATCAACCGTCCCCCGTTCGGCATGGCCTGTGTCGCGTTCAACGTAAGATTCAGGAACACCTGTTCCAGTTGTCCACGGTCGGCTCGGACCAATGGCAAGTCTCCGGTCAGCTCCTTTTCCAAAACGATGTTCTGCTGCGCCAGCTTGGGCCTCACCAACAGCAACACATCTTCCAGCAGATCATTCAACGCAACCGGACCAAAGTCCGGTTCGCTCGACTTGGCGTGACCCAACAACTGCCCCACGATCCGGTTCAGACCGTCCATCTTTTCCGCGATGATCTCCGCGTCGCGCGAGCGGGGATCGTCAGCCGGAAACTTCAAGTCGAGCGAATGAAACAACATTTTCATCACCGCCAACGGATTGCGAATCTCATGCGCCACTTCTGCGGCCAGCAGCCCCAACGCGCTCAGTCGCTCGTTGTGGCGGAGTTGCTCCTCAACCTCCATGATCTTGTTATGCAATCGCGCGTTTTCAATGGCGACCGCCGCCAGATTCGCCAGCGTCGAAAGCGTTTTCACATCTTGGTTGGAGAAATGATACGGCGTGTCCGTATAGGCATTGAGCGCCCCGATCGCCGTTCCCCCGAACATCATCGGTACGCTCAGCAACGACACCAATCCCTCTTGCCGGGCCATTTCGATGTAATGAAAGGCATTGTCGTGTTGCACATTGTACACCTGCACATGGCGACGATGTCGGACCACCACTCCGATCAGGCTCTCTTTCACTTCCAAGGCCGGGCGGTTGGTGTACATCGGCCCCGCCCCGTGACACGCCCGCAGATGGAGTTTTTGCCCGTCTTTGTCCAACAACATCAGTGAACACACTTTCGTCTGCATCAGCCGGCAGGCTTCCGTCACCACGCGGGGAAGTATCTCCTCCACATCCAGCGAGGCGATGATGGATTCCGCCACGCTGAACAAGGACTCGAGTTTGCGCGCGTTGTGCGCCACCGCTTCGTACAGCCAGGAATTGTGAATGACCTGCGCCGCTTGATGCGCCAAAGCCACCAACAAATCCTCGTCGTCACTGTCAAACGCATCCGGCCGCGTTGAATCAACATTCAGAACACCGATCAACTCGCCTTCCACCATCAACGGCACCGCCAACTCGCTGCGGATGGACGGCTCCACGCTCACGTACCGGGGATCCTGGCTCACATCCGGCACACGCAACGGTCGGCCGTGTTTGGCCACCCAGCCGGTCACGCCTTTGCCAATCGCCAGGCGGACTTGCCGGACCGGCTCGCGCAAACCAATCGCCACCTGTATTTCCAGCAACTGCGTGTGCGGATCAATCAACACCAGCGAGCCGCTGGTCGCGTTGGTGATGCGCACCGCTTCCGCCGTCACATGATTGAGCACTTTCTCGGGTTCGAGCGAGGAATTGATCACCGTGCTGACACGCAACAGCGTCTCAAACCGCTGCAGTTTGTCTGCTGACTTCTCAGGGAATTGGCGCGTCGGCTTCAATCGGTCAACAAATGAATGGCTTCTTCCAGACGTTGGCGAATGGTCTGCAGACGGTCCTCTTCGGTCACTTGCCCGCCTTGCGCGTCCTGCACGTAGAACGAGTCAATGGCCGCGCCCTTTTCCGTGGCAATCTTGGCGAAACTGATGTCGAGTCCCAAGTCCGTGATGGTCCTTGTCAACGTGTACAACAACCCCAGCTGATCTTCCGTCTGCACCTCGATGATTGTGCGCGCCTTGGTCGTCTCGTTGTCGAAGCCAATTACCGTCGGAATGTTCACTTCCCGGATGCGCGGCAAGGGCGCTCGACCGGCCCGCATCCGCTTCAGCAACTCTTGAAAGTCAATCTCCTGTTCCTGCCGCAACATCCGTTGCAACGCCTCCTCGGCGGTTTTGATGGCGCGTTCGTCGGTCACGGCTTTGAGGTCGCGGTCGCACACGTCGAACACATCGAGCACCACATGGTCGCCCCGCGTGTAAATGTGGGCGCTCAAGACATTCAGGCTCGCCGAGGCCAGCGCGCCGGCAATCTTGGAGAACAATCCCAGCCGGTCCCACGTGCAAATCGAGACGCGCGAACATCCCTGGGTCGGGAACGATTCCCAGCGGATCACCGGCGACAACGCGTCCTCCGGCTTTTCCACATCCAACTGGCGAACGATGAAATTGTGAATCAACATGAGGTGACCGGCGATCCGATCGGGGCTAGAATTGATGTAGTAGCTGGCCGGCATCAGTTCGAAGTGTGAATAGATTTCCTCCAATGGCAGACGGTTCTTCAGTTTGGCGGTCACTTCCCGGTACAGGCTCTCGATGCGTTTGGCCAGGATGTTCTTCGCCACATCCGGACCGGCCAGCAGATTCCGCGTGCGGTGGTACAGCTCCCACAACAATGCTTCCTTCCATGTTGACCACGTTTTGATGCTTGTGCCGGCCGCGTCCGCAAACGTGAGCAGATGCAGCATGTCCAGGTTGCCGGTGTCCTTCACCACGCGCGCCGCCGCCTCGATGGTGGCTTGGTCGTCAATGTCCCGTCGCTGCGACAACATGGACAGCTTCAAATGATCGCGCACCAGAAAGGCAAGCCGGGCGGTGTCATCGTCCGGCAACCTCAGCCGTTGCGCGACGCGGCGCGCCATCTCCACGCTGGCCTCCGCGTGCCGCTCCACGTTGGCGGCTTTGCCCACGTCATGCAGCAGCAACGCCAGATACAAGACATGGGGATGCTCGACTTGCTGGAATATTTTCTTGTAGCTGGCGTGCGGGGGTTCCACGGCGTCTATGATGCGGTCCAAGTGCTCGATGACCTGCAACGTGTGTTCATCGGCCGTGTAGCGGTGAAAAAACTCATGCTGAACGAGGCACGTCAGCCTGCCGAATTCCGGTATGTACTTGCCGAGTAACTCCATCTCGTGCATCAACCGCAGCACCCGCGCCACCTGCCCTTTGCGTTGGAGCAACGCAAAGAAAATGTCGCGGGCTTGTTGGGAGCTCTGGAGTTTCCTGTCCACCAAGCGCAAGTTCTCGCGGATCTGCGTCCGCAGTTCCGGGCTTGGCTCGGCGTCGTGGTGCTGCATGTATTGAAACGCCCGTAACAACCGCAGCGGGTCCTCCCGAAAGATGCCGGGAGAAACGGGCGCCAGCGTGCCGTCTTTGATCACGAACCCGTCAAACTCCTTCGGCTTTTCCTCGCGCCGCCACAACGTCCGCAGCCGCGAGACCTTGGCGGGCTTCAAAGCCATGCGGTCGGCCAGCGCGTTGGTGATCAGAAAAATGTTCCGCGAATGCGTGTAGTAATCCCGCATGAACGCCTCGGTCCGCCTCACCAGTGTGTGATGCCGGTACCCAAACTCGGTGGACAACCGTCCCTGCAACCCCAGGCTGATCGTGTCAGTCGCGCGATTGGTCATGTAGTGAAGGGCATTGCGCACCCGCAAGATAAAATCGTGCGCCTGCTCGAGGTTCCGATGCTCGGAGGCCTGCAGGAAACCTCGCTTGCGGAGCTCTCCCAGCGTCAAGACCCCGTATTTGAAAAATGCCATCCAAATCAGATTCTGAAAATCCCGCAACCCCCCGCAGCCATTTTTCACGTTTGGCTCTTGAAGGTAAATCGTGTCCCCGAACTTCTCGTGCCGGACACGTTGATCTTCCATGCGCGCCGCGATGTATTCCTCTTCGTGGCCGCGCACGCACTTTTGCAGGATGGCCTTGCGGAACTGCTCGTACAACTTCTCGCTGCCCAGCAGCAACCGCGACTCAATCAGCGCCGTCTTGGCCTGCATGTCCTGATTGGCCACCTCCACCGCGTCGGCCACCGTGCGCGTCGAATGTCCCACCTTCAACCCCACATCCCACAGCAGATACAAAACCTGCTCCACCACCGCATCCACATAAGCGTGCCGTTTTCCACCCAACGTGGCGCCCTCGTACAAAAACATGATGTCCACGTCGGAAAACGGACACAACTCGCTGCGGCCATAGCCGCCATACGCCACCAACGCCACCGGCACCGTGCCGTTGCCGTGTTCTTTCCGGTAATTGGCATCCACTGCCTCGAAGATGTGCGTCACCACCACATCTAGCAACTGGGCCCGTCCGTTGGCCACCTCCGGACCGCTGGCGCCCGCCCGGTGCGCCATCCGCAGCCGGTGCTCTTCCACCTGCAGGAACTTCTTGTACAACCCCAATATCTCCGACGGCTTGGCGCCCGCCTTCAAAACCAACCGCTGTTCAGCGTGACGAAGAACCTTCTTCAAATGCTTGGGATTGGACACGCGCAGCATGATAGAAAAGCCTCCACCCCCCCGCAAGCGGTTTCCCAAACACAGCGTCTTCGTGCGGTAACCTCACTGCCCATCAAATGGATTCCTTGATCCGCCGACATTGTGTCATCGAATCCAAATCGTGGCGGACAAGTTGTCATTCAAAGCTCGCGCGCCCCGCCGTGCCCGCGGCCGACTTCAAACTCCGACCCGGTAACTTGCGTGTGTGGAAATCTCGGACTGACACATCTTTACTACTCTGATGCGTCACGCCCCCGAATCGCGCCTGGCTTCACTGCTCCGTCGTGGTATCCTCACTGCTAACCAACATCCGGCATTTCATGCAAAGCAACCTTTCTCCCTACAGTTTACAACCGCTTCTGCACCCGCAGACCGTGGCGGTTCTCGGCGCCTCACGCAAACCCGGCAAGGTCGGCCACGCGATCATGGCCAACTTGGTCAATTGCGGTTTTCGCGGAACGATCGTTCCCGTCAATCCGGCCGGCGAGGAAATCTTCGGCATCAAATCCATCCGCGACCTGAAGGAATACTCCGGCAAGATTGACCTCAGCATCGTCGCCGTGCCGAAGCAATTCGTGAAGGACTCCATCCAGACATCCATTGATGCCGGTGCAGGCGCCATCGTTCTGATCACCGCGGGCTTCAAGGAGATGGACGCCGACGGCGCGGCGCTGGAAAAAGAGGTCGCCGAGCTGTGCCGGCAAAATCGCGTGCGGTTGATGGGACCCAACTGCGTCGGCTTGATCAACACGCAGCACAGCATGAACGCCACGTTCGCGCCGTCCATGCCGCCCGCCGGCGGGATCTCGGTGATTTCGCAGTCCGGCGCGCTGTGCGTCGCGATTCTCGATTGGGCCGTGAGCCGTCGCATGGGCATGGCGAAAGTGATCAGTTTCGGCAACAAGGCCGACCTCGATGAAGTGGATTTTCTCCGCGCGCTGGCCGACGACAAAGACACCCGCGTGGTGGCCGGCTACCTCGAAAGTATCAACGAAGGCGACCAATTTCTACGCGTGGCCGAACAGACCGCCACCGTCAAACCAGTGGTGATTTTGAAAGTCGGCATCACCCAGGCCGGCGCGAAGGCCGCCAGCTCCCATACCGGCAGCCTGGCCGGGACCGACATGGCGTATGGGGCGGCATTCCGACGTTCGGGCGTGATTCGGGCGGAGAACTTCGAGGCATTGTTTGACTATGCGCTGGCGTTTTCCATGCAACCGCTGCCGGCCGGCAACCGCGTGGCCATCATCACCAATGCCGGCGGCCCCGGCATCATGGCCGCTGACGCCGCCGAGCTGGCCGGCCTGAAAATGGTGGCGCCGACAGAAGAAACGCAGAAGAAATTGCGCGCCTCGCTACCGCCCTCTGCCGCCGTGGGTAATCCCGTGGACGTCATCGGCGACGCGGATCCCGACCGGTACGTGAAAGCATTTGAGTTGGTGCAGGAAGATCCCAACGTGGACGGCATCGTGGTGGTCGTAACCCCGCAAAACATGACGCAGCCGTTGCAGTTGGCGGAACGTCTGGCGAACACCCATCATCACAAGAAGCCAATCGTGGCGGCGTTTCTCGGCGGCGAAGAAGTCCGGGAAGCCCACCACCGGTTGATGGCGCTGAACATCCCCAATTACCCGTCGCCTGAGCGAGCCGTCCAAGCCCTGCGCGCCATGTGCGACTACGCGGCGTGGCGTTCCCGGCCCACCCGAATTGTGACCCGCTTTGCCATCAACCGCCGCCGTGTGGACCGCGTGATCCGCTGGCACGAACGCATGCACGTCAAGCAAGTCGCCGAGGTCGAAGCCAAGGAGATCCTGCGCGCGTGCGGATTCAACATCTTGCCGGGCAAGCTTTGCGTTCATTCGGACGAAGC
>CAZEQV010000151.1:3265-8234 GCA_964514435.1 uncultured Verrucomicrobiota bacterium | reverse complement strand
GGTGAAAACCAAACAAACACCGATTGCTGAACGACGAATGAACGGCGTCATGGATGAACGATCCTTCTGGAAGTTGCGTCAATGCTCATCATTTACTGGTCAGATGAACCCGATGGCTTGAATTAACCCTTTGCATGAAAGAGTAAACACCAATGCCGCATTTTCAGATACGCGCTTCTGCGACAATCGAACCGCGCAATACCGTCAGTTGCCGCGACCGGATTGCAGGGCGCGCATCCCTGTGGTTTGGAGTGCGCGCCGCGAACGACCTTCGATCCACGCTCGCGGTGGAAAGCCGAAACGACAGGAATTTCCGCTCTACAATTGCTTGCCTAAAACTTCGAACTGCACCCTCAGTTGGTTGTTACCCAGCCGGTACGCCTGTCGTAAATCAGGGCTGTTTTTAGCGCGTTTCCGCACTCTTTGACGATTGCCGATGTTCAACTGTGGCATAAGATACTGACGTTGATATGCAAACTCATGGAGAAGGCTCTCCGTTGAAGAAGGAAAATCGGCAATGAAATCGAACCTCTTGATCCGCACTATCTTCACCATCGCACTCGCGATCCTCGTCCCACTCTCGCAGACACAGGCTGCCACTTACACCGTGTCGAGCAATAATGTGCCGGCGTCGGTCTCCGCAACCAACCTCGACTGGTTTGGTGGAGGGGCCAATGTCCAGGCCACATGGATTGGGGGCGACCCGGTGAGTACCAACACGACCGAGGTCACATTTTACGAAAATACCACCACGGCGCTGCGAAACACGATTGCCGAAACGATCACCTACAACCTTAACAATGGCGGCGTGGCATTCGAGTTGGGCACCTTGACCTTGAACGGGCGGGGCAGCGCCACCGCGAATGCCCATCTGACCAACAACATCACGGGGGACGCCCTGAACTTCTCGGGGGCCACCGGCACGATCAACCTGAATTCCATCAACAACGGCAGAAACTTCTTCTTCTACATCAATAACAATATCCAGCTCGGCACCGCCAGCAGTGCATCCGTGCTGACGATCACCGGCAACGGGACGGCCCAAGGCTCATTTTCGTCTCCCGGCTTCGTCATCAACGGCAACATCAGCGAACTGCAGGCCGGCGGAGGCAGCGTCATTAAGGAGGGCACCTCCGTTGTGGCCCTCGGCGGCTCCAACACCTTCAGCGGCGGGGTGATGATGAAAGCGGGTGCCCTATGGGTCGGCAGCAAGTACGCAATTGGCACGGGAACGCTGACTTTTGCCGGAAACAGCACTGTGGTCCCATATTACGGAGCAAACCCAATCTTCGACAATAGCGTCGTCATCAGTAACGGGGTCACCGCGACTTTGAATGTGATCAATGGCAACTACAAGATCACCTTCGCCGGCCCGGTGAGCGGCAACGGCACCCTCTACGTCAATGACTCCGACAGTTCCGCCGGTGGCGTGGCCACGTTGTCCAGTGCGGCAAACCTATTCACCGGTACCGTGATCATCGGCAGTAATCAGACGGCCAAGCTTGTGGTGAACAGCTTGCCGGACAGCGCGAACCCGATTCGGTTTGTGGGTGGCGCGAACGGTCAAATCTTTGAATTGGGCGCCGGCACTGCCACCTCGTTGCTCTTCAGTAATCGTCAATTCGAACTCAACGGCACGACCGGCGGGGCAACCATCAACAATAACAACGCCTCCGCTGGGAACACGATCACGATCTTACGCGACCTGCTGGTCACCCGCGCCGGCAACAAGACCCTGACGCTCGGGGGCACTAATGCCGGCGTCAACACCTTTGCCGGAAATATCGCCGACGGTGCCGGGGCAGTGGTCAGTCTCACCAAGACCGATGGCGGCACCTGGGCGCTTGCGGGTACCAACAGCTACACTGGAAATACCTCACTCAGTGCAGTGAGCACCACCGGCAGACTCATCTTCCAAGGCAGCCAATCGCTTTCGCCCAGTACCAAACTCGTCTTCGCGCAGAATTCCTCCAATGTTCAATCCGTTCGATTCCTCGACGATGCAACGGGTACCATCTCCTTCAACAGGCCCATCGAGTTTGGTGGCAACAACACGATCCAAGCTCTGAACATCTTCGTCGGCAACAACAACACCGCCAACTTGGGCAACAGCGCGGGCACGACCACCGGCAGCACGATTCTGGTCGGTACCATCACCTTCACCTCGGTCGCCTCGGATACCGGCACGACCAGCATCAACGTCACCGGAGCCAACGACTACCGGCTGCAGACGGGCCTCATCACGCTCAATAACCTCGTGACCCGAACTGCGGGTTTGACGACTTTCACCAAGCTCAACCCGACCACCGCGAATATGACCGTTGCGGCGATCACCATGGCAACAGGCAACACGGGCATCGCCAACGATGGTGTGCCTATTCTTCTGCTGGATGGCACAAGCCCGGACAACTACGTCACTGGCGAAATCTCGAACGCCCCAGACTATCTCACGGGACAGGCCCTCAGTCTCATCAAGGACAATACCAGCCTCTGGACCCTGTCCGGCACCAACACCTACACCGGCGCGACGACGATCAAAGGCGGAACACTGATCATCACTTCCTTGGGCAACGTGGGCGGCGGCGGCAGTTCCTTGGGCGCGCCGACCACTGTGGCGGACGGAACGATCAAAATCGGCACCACCACCACCGGGGCTGCGCTGCGCTACACGGGCACCGGCAGCACTTCCGACCGCGTGATTGACCTGGCCGGCACGACGGGCGGGGCCACATTGGATCAGTCCGGCAGTGGCCTGTGGAAGTTCACCAGCAACCTCACCGCCACCGGCGCGGGCAAGAAAACGTTGACGCTGACCGGCTCCACCGCCGGCATCGGCGAGATCGGGGGCGCGATTGTGGACAACGCCCTCATCAATACCACCACGGTGGTCAAGGCCGGCAGTGGCACCTGGGTGCTGTCCGGCACCAACACGTACCGTGGCTTCACGGTCATTTCCAACGGCACCTTGCGCATCAACGGCATGCTCACGGCCGCCGGCAACGGCAGCATCGTCACCAACATCGCCGGCACCCTCGGCGGCAACGGCACCATCGAGCGCACGGTCGTGATTCGCAATGGCGCCACCATCAGCCCCGGCGCCAGCATCGGCACCTTGACCGTCAGCAACCTGACCCTGCAATCCGGCGCGCTCCTGAATTACGAACTCGGCGCCATAGCCAACAGCGACAAGATTATCGCCACCGGCACGCTCGCTCTCGGCGGCCTGGAATTCAGTCAGTTCACCTGGACGACCCTGGGCGGCTTCACCGCCGGCGACTATACGCTGATTGACGCAGCCGGATTGAGCGGATCCCTCGGCTCGCTCACCAACGGCTTCATCGGAGGCATCGCCGCTGGTTTGTGGCTGGATACCGCCAACAACAACCTGATGTTGACCGTCATCCCCGAACCCGGCTCGCTGCTGTTGGTGGGCGCTGGCCTGGCGTTCTTCCTTGTCATGCGTCGGCGCAGGTAGCCGGTTCGAAGTGAGACCTTCAAACGCTGCAACCCCGCCACTTTGTCGGCCTGCCCGAAACGTGACGCCTATGCCCCCGCCGTGACACTGAAGGAGCCGATGTTGTTCCCGGCCAATCCGGCAAGATCGAGGCCGTGGTCATGTGCACGCAGGCGACGACGTGTCCGGCGAAGTGACGATTGAAGCCAGCCGCTGCGCGTCCTGAACAATGGTTGTCCAGCGCCTTTGCTGGCAGATGCTCGCAAAGAATGGATGCAACGTTCAACCAACATGGGACGGATCCCTGCCTCATTACGTGAAGGAAACGCCCCAAGCGGTCTGCGGATTCTTCCCACAACACCCGAAGGGATGCCGACTCTTCGTATTTTGGCATTGAATGGCGCGGTCAAAACGGCCATCTAGTGGCGGCACGACTCTATGGCAAACGGGAAACCAGACAACAAAGGCGCTGTCTCCATGCCGGCCACGGCTCCGCCACAGGCAGCGGTTCGTCACATCTTCACCAAACAAGAATGGATCGCGGCCGCGTTGGTGTTCTTGGTGTCGGGGTTCACCTATTTCTATTACATGACACCGGAGGTGACGTTGCAGGATTCCGGTGAGCTGGTGACGGGGGCATTCAACTTCGGCGTGCCGCATCCCACCGGGTATCCGTTGTGGACGTTCCTTGGATGGATTTGGCGGCATCTGGTTCCGTTCGGCAACCCAGCGTGGCGGCTGGCGTTGTTCTCGGTGTTCACCGGGGCGGCGTTGGTGGGGATTCTGACGTTGTTGATGTCGCGCAGCATTTTGATGTTGTTGCGCAGCGTCCCGTGGGGAACCGAAGTCTCCGATTCCATGAAGGAATGGCTGTCGCTGTCGCTGGCCACGGCGTCGGCGATGTTGTTTGCGTTCAACCGCGGCGTGTGGCTGTGGGCGTGTGTGCCGGAGATGCGGGTGCTCAACGTGTTTTCCTTTGTGCTGCTGACGTGTCTGTTCTTCGCGTGGATGATGCGCCCGGAGAAACACCGGTATCTGTACGCAACATTGCTGGTGTTCGGCTTGAGCATGAGCAATCACCAAACAATCGTGGTGATGGCGTTCCCCCTGGTCGTCGGCGCATTGGCGGCGGGCGTCATACGCGACCGGAACACGGAGCCGGTCAGGTTGTCGGGGTTCTATGAACTGGCGTTTGCGCTGTTGGTGGGCTGGTTCGCGGTGGTCACGGTAAACGCCTGGCTGTTGACGACGCCGAACGAGCCGTTTGTGACCCGCGAGGTGAAATTGTTCTTCCTTGCCGGACCGAAAACGCAGCCCTTGCCGGTGATGTTCGCGGCGATCGGTGGCGCGATCGGGTTGCTGTGGTTCGGGGCGGTAACCGGCAAGTTGAGCTGGAAACGAGCGCTGTGGTGCGCCGGTTTGTTTCTGCTGGGCTGCAGTGTTTACCTCTACATGCCCATCGCCGCCTCCACGAACCCGCCAATGAATTGGGGATTCGCCTCCACGAAACAAGGA
>CAZEQV010000151.1:0-3255 GCA_964514435.1 uncultured Verrucomicrobiota bacterium | reverse complement strand
GATTCCTGCACAGCATCGTGCGCGGCCAGTACGAGCAGTTGCGGATCGGCTCGCCTCTCAGCAAGGCGTTCTACACGCAGATCTGGCTGTTCACGTCGGCCCTGTTCCACCAATACAGTTTGCCGGTCGGGTTGTTTGCGGTGGTTCCTTTCATCGTGGCGGCGCGATCATGGGACCGCATGGGTTCGCGCGCGCGTCAGTGGCTGATCTTTGTGACCGTGGCGTTCCTGACCACATGTATCGGGCTATTGATGATCATCAATCCCGGCCTCGACAAGACCCAGCAGGAAATCAACCTCAAGTTCTTCGCGCCCGCGCACGGGTTCTTCGCGATGTTGGTCGGGTACGGCATGGCGTTCGCCTGGATGTGGGCGCTGACGCGGTGGAAGACACTGCCGGTCGCCGCAGTGCGCGCCGGTAGCTGGGCAATGGTGGCGCTGGCTATCATCCCGTTTGTTCGGAACTGGAAAACCTGCGAACAACGCGGCCACGATTTCGGCTATCAATTTGGGTACCGGATGTTCAATCCGGGCGGGGACTATCCGCCCATGGAACGGAACGCGTTCCTCTTTGGCGGGACGGATCCCGGTCGGTTTGTGCCGACCTACATGATCTTCTGTGAGAGCCGCGTCGCGCCCCGCCACAAGTTCCGCGACCCGAACTTTGACCGTCGCGACGTGTACATCGTGACCCAGAACGCACTGGCCGATTCGACCTACATGGCCTACATCCGCGACCACTACGATTTTTCGCGACCCGACCCGAACAATCCCAAAACTCTGGAGAAGTTTGATCCGTGGCAACGGGCGGTGTTCCGGTGGGGCTGGAAGAATCTGCACCGCGATACCATGTATCCGAAGAATCCCATTTGGATTCCCGCCGATCAAGATTCCCAACGCGCGTTCCAGGTCTATTACCAAGACGTTCAAGCGCGGCGTGCGCGCGGCGAACCGATGGATCCCGAGGAAGACGTTCAGGTGGACGGCGGCCGCGTGCAGGTGCGCGGCGTCAAGGGCGTGATGAACATCAACGGCATCCTCTGCAAATGGATTCACGACAACAACAAATCGCGCTGCGCTTTCTACATCGAAGAAAGCTACGTGATCCCGTGGATGTATCCGTATCTCGAACCATACGGCATCATCATGAAAATCAACGCCGAACCGCTGCCATCGCCGGAGGAAAACCCAAACCTCTGGTCCAACATCATCACCCGCGACCGTAACTACTGGGACAAACTGGTGGCGGAGTTCACGGCCCGTCCGGAATTCTGGCGCGACAACGACGCGCGCAAAACCTTCTCCAAACAACGCTCAGCCATCGGCGGGATTTATTCATTCCGAAAACTTCAAGCGGCGGCGGAGTATGCGTTCCGTCAATCGCTGGAACTTTGCCCCGACAGCCCCGAAGCAAACTTCCGGTACGCCCAATTATTGCTGGAGATCGGCAAGGGACCCGAGGCCGTTCGGGTCCTGGAAAATTACCAGAAACTCGACCCGCTCAATGCGCGCATCGGTCAGGCCATCCAACAAATCAAGCAAATCGCGCAGCAAAGCGTGACTCTCCAGCAACTGGAACAAATTCGCGCCTCGCAGCCCCGCAACCTGCAGTTGGTCGCCCAGCTCGCCCAAGCGTATGTGCAACTCCGCCAGTTCGACCGCATCCAACCTTTGTTCGACAGCTTCTTGTCTCAACCCGACGTGCCCGCCGGCGAGATGCTGCAAGTGGCACAATTCTACTTACAGATGAACCAACCGGGTTTGGCGTTGCGCACGCTGGAACAGGCCGCGCAGAAATATCCACAAGATGGCGAATTGTTCTACGACATCGCCGTCATTCGCGGCGCAACCGGCGCAGAGAACGAGTCCATCGCAGCCATCACCAAGGCGCTCGAATTGAACCCCGCGCTGCGCGACCGGGCCCGCAACGATCAACAACTGACGCCGATCCGCAACGACGCTCGGTTTCAGGCATTGATCCAGTAACGCGACTCAAACTCCTCCGCTTACACTCGTTCCCAAACTCCGTTTGAGAACGCACTTGACGGCGAAGCTCCGTTTCACTCCGTCTCTACTCACACGCGATGGCAACAAAATACTGGCTTTGGTGGCGGTGAAAAGTTCTTCTTGCGCGAGAGGAAGCTTCGGTATTTTGGCGGCGATTTGATTGTGTTGGTTGTGAGGATGTGCAGGGACAAACCGAAGCGTGGAGAGGCAGGCTGTCATGAATCGTAAGATGACGACTTTGTCGGTGCCGTGGCTTTGACGGTGTTGGCTGGAATGTCGCAGCCGAATCTCAGGCATCGGATACTCTCTACGCTTCTTCTCGCAGACAACAATTTCCATAATTACTGGAGCAGCTATTGGATTTGAATTGTGCCGAGGCCGTTAGAGGATAGAATGCCTGTCAGGAAGGGAAGCTAGGAACGAATTTGAGCCAACCTAGAAAATACGCAGGCACAAAGCCCCCCTCGGTCGCCGCGTTAACAGCAAGAAACAAGCAACGACAAATCGGGGGGAACAACGATGCTGATGACGGGAAACTCCGTGCGAGGCCGACGTTCCCGGACGTTCCCCGACTGGCACAACCCAACGCCAGCGGCTAAGGAGAAGCGCATCATGAATGCATGGCAACGCAAACTACTCGCCTTTCTTCACGACCCGCCCAGCAAACCGTTCAACATCGTCGAACACCGCGCGATGGCCGAATCGCTGATCCGCAACGCGGGGTTCAACCCGGCGGATGTCGCGTGGTTCTTCGACAAGGTCTGCGACCACACCGCCGCCGCCGCCGACCGGGTGGTCTTTCCCAAACCGAGCGCATTGCAGGCCGATTTCAAGGGCGATACTTCGTCCCCATTTCACCATCCTCTCGGTGGCGGCAAGCTCACCTTTAAAAACCCCGTACCGAGTGCCGAGTTTGCCGAGGCGCTTGTCGCACAAGCCCAAACTGGGTTTTCGAATGTGGATGCGTTACCGGTTGAAGAACGGGATCGGGCGAGATTCTTCCTGCATTGGCGACTGTGGCCGCAAAAGACAGCCGAAGCAGATGGTCGTGCATTGTACCTGCCGGCGGACACCCGCATCCCCGACCACACCATCTGGACGCATTGCAGCATCGTCAGCGCGTTGCAGACGTGTGTGCAGATTGCCAACGAAGGGCCAAATGCAGAAGTGCGGGCTTTCAAACCGGCGTTTCTCCTCGTGCAAATCGGCCCGGTGCAGGAGTTCATCGCCCAAGCTCGCACGACGCGCG
>CAZEQV010000150.1:0-8470 GCA_964514435.1 uncultured Verrucomicrobiota bacterium | reverse complement strand
ACGCTTCGCCGTTGGTCGCGCCGTAGAAGGCGACGTTGCCGATGATGATGTTCTCCTCGGGCTTGAAGGTCGAACCCGACGGCGGAAACACGACAATCTTGCCGCCGCTAAGCCCCTTGCCCACGTAATCGTTGGCGTCACCTTCGAGACGCAAGGTCATGCCGGGCGGAATGAACGCGCCGAAGCTCTGTCCCGCGCTGCCTTGGAACAGAATGTGGATCGTGTCCTCAGGCAAACCGGCCGGGCCGTGACGGCGTGTGACTTCGTGGCCGGTGATGGTGCCGACGACGCGGTTGACGTTCTTAATCGGCAATGTGGCGGTGACTTTCACTTTTCGTTCGATTGCCGGTTCGCAGAGCTGGAGCAAGTGCTGGATGTCCAGCGACTGTTCCAGCCCGTGGTCCTGGTCCATCTGGCGATACCGGCCCACATCGGCGGCGGCCTGGGGTTGATGGAACACCTTGCTGAAGTCCAATCCCTGCGCCTTGTAGTGGGCGATGGCCTTGTTCACATCGAGCCGGTCGGTTCGTCCGATCATCTCGTTGACCGTGCGGAATCCGAGTTGCGCCATGATTTCGCGGAGTTCCTCGGCGACAAACCGCATAAAGTTGACGACGTGTGCAGGGTCACCGGTGAACTTGGCGCGCAGCGCCGGGTTCTGCGTGGCCACGCCGACCGGACAGGTGTCGAGGTGACAGACCCGCATCATGATGCAGCCCATCACCACCAGCGGCGATGTGGCGAATCCGAATTCTTCCGCGCCCAGCAACGCCGCCACCGCCACGTCGCGGCCGGTCTTGAGTTGGCCGTCGGTCTCCAGATAGACGCGGCTGCGGAGATTGTTCATCACCAAAGTCTGATGAGTCTCCGCCAAACCGAGTTCCCACGGTGTGCCGGCGTGTTTGATGGATGACAACGGCGACGCGCCGGTGCCGCCGTCATGGCCGCTGATGAGGATCACGTCGGAATGAGCCTTGGCCACGCCTGCAGCGATGGTGCCCACGCCAATCTCGCTGACAAGCTTGACGCTGATACGAGCGTACCGGTTCGCGTTCTTCAAATCGTGGATCAACTCGGCCAGGTCCTCGATGGAATAAATGTCGTGATGCGGCGGCGGCGAGATGAGTCCCACGCCGGGCGTGGTGTGCCGCGTCTTGGCAATCCACGGATAGACTTTCTGACCGGGCAGCTCGCCGCCTTCGCCGGGCTTGGCGCCCTGCGCCATTTTGATCTGCAATTCCTTAGCCTGCGCCAGATATTGGCTGGTGACGCCAAATCGTCCGCTGGCGACCTGTTTGATCGCGCTGTTCTTGCTGTCGCCGTTCGGCTCGGGCGCGTACCGGGCCGGGTCTTCGCCGCCCTCGCCGGTGTTGCTCTTGCCGCCGACGCGGTTCATGGCCACGGCCAGTGTTTCGTGAGCTTCCTTGGAAATGGAGCCGTAGCTCATCGCGCCGGTCTTGAACCGTTTCATGATCGCTTCAACGGGTTCCACTTCATCAAGCGGCAACGGTGTGGGCGCGACTTTCAGTTCAAACAGTCCGCGCAAGGTGCACAGGTGACGGGACTGGTCGTTGACGGCCTGGCTGTATTCTTTGAAGACCTTGTAGTTGCCGGTCCGGCAGGCGTGTTGGAGTTTGTGGATCGTCTCCGGGTTGAACAGGTGATACTCGCCGTCGCGCCGCCACTTGTAGAAGCCGCCCGGATCCAGCGTTTCGCCGTTGACGGGACGGTCGGGGAACGCGTGACGGTGCCGGGTCAAGACTTCCTGCGCCACTTCGGCGATGCCGATGCCTTCCACCTGCGTCGCGGTCCAAGTGAAATACTTGTCCACAAACGCATGGTTCAGCCCGATGGCTTCGAAGATTTGCGCTCCGCAGTAACTTTGAACGGTGGAGATGCCCATCTTGGCCATTGTTTTGACGACGCCTTTGACGACGGCTTTGATGAAGTTCTTGACGGCGGTCTTGTGATCGAGGCCGGGAAGCAAATCCTGCCGGATCATGTCATCCAGGGCTTCGTAGGCGAGATAGGGGTTGATGGCGCTGGCGCCGTAACCGATGAGCAGGGCGAAGTGATGAACTTCGCGCGGCTCGCCGGATTCCAGCACGAGCGCGACGCGGGTGCGCGAGCCTTCCCGGATCAAGTGATGGTGCAGCCCCGACACGGCCATCAACGCCGGTATGGGCGCGTTCTGGGCGTTGATTCCGCGGTCGGAGAGAATCAAAATGTTGTTACCGGCCTCAATGGCGGCGCTGGCGTCCGCGCACAGCTTGTCCATGGCCTTTTCCAAGCTGTTGCCGTCATTCGTAGCGTCGAACAGGATCGGCAATGTAACGGCTTTGAAACCGGGCTGCCGGATGTGGCGGAGCTTTTCCAACTCCTCGTTCATCAGCACCGGGCCGGGCAGTTTGATTTGCCGGCAGCTTTGCGGTTGCGGGTCGAGCAGGTTGCCCTCGGAGCCGATGAACAACTGTGTGGAGGTGATGATCTCCTCGCGGATCGGATCAATGGGCGGATTGGTGACCTGCGCGAACAACTGTTTGAAGTAGTTGTACAAGAGCTGCGGTTTGTTGGAGAGCACGGCCAACGGCGTGTCTGTGCCCATCGAACCCAACGGTTGCACGCCGGTCTGCGCCATCGGCCCGAGCAGGATGCGCAAATCCTCGTAGGTGTAGCCGAACGCCTGCTCGCGCAGCAGCACGGTCTTGTGATCGGGTTCGTGAACATGCGGCGGTTCCGGCAAGTCCTTGAGGTGAACAAGGTTCTCGTTCAACCACAGCCGGTACGGGTGCGCCATGACGATCTTGTTCTTCAATTCTTCGTCGGCAATGATCCGTCCTTCCTTCGTGTCCACAAGGAACATGCGGCCGGGCTGCAGCCGCCCTTTGGCGGCGACGCGCTCCGGCTCGATGTCCAGCACGCCGACCTCGGAGGCCATGATGACGAAATCGTCTTTGGTGACGTAATACCGGGACGGTCGCAGTCCGTTGCGGTCGAGCACGGCGCCCATCTGCACGCCGTCGGTGAAGGCGATCGAGGCCGGACCGTCCCACGGTTCCATCAAACATCCGTGGTACTCGTAGAACGCCCGTTTTTCGTCGCTCATGGTTTCGTGGTTCTCGTACGGCTCGGGTATCATCATCATCACGGCGTGGGGAAGCGGACGGCCGGAAAGCACCAGGAACTCCAGACAGTTGTCGAACATCGCCGAGTCCGACCCGTCCTCATTGATGATCGGGCGGACCTTCTTGATGTCGTCGCCGAAGAGGTCCGAGCGCAACAGCGATTCGCGGGCGTGCATCCAGTTGACGTTGCCGCGCAGCGTGTTGATTTCGCCGTTGTGGGACATGTACCGGTACGGATGCGCCCGGTACCAACTGGGGAATGTGTTGGTGCTGAATCGCGAATGGACCAGGGCCATGGCCGTTTCCATGGCGGGGTCTGCCAGGTCAGGATAAAACTCCTCAACCTGTTCCGACATGAGCATTCCTTTGTAAATCATGGTGCGCGCCGACAAGCTGGGAACGTAGAACCATTCCCCGCCGGCCACGCCGGCGTACCGGATGCCGTTCTCGGCCACCTTGCGCAGGACATACAGTTTGCGCTCGAAGGCCAGATCGTCGGAAAGGTTGTGCGGACGGGCAAGGAACACTTGCCGGACCACCGGCTCGCCCTGCCGGGCCGTCCAGCCCAGCGTGGCGTTGTTGGTGGGCACGGTGCGCCAACCAAGGATCTGGAGGCCTTCGTGCCCGGCGGCTTCCTCGAACAGTTTCTCGCACTTGTATCGCAGCTTCTTGTCGGGCGGCAGAAACACCATGCCGACGCCGTATTCGTCCGCGCCGGGCAGGTCGAAGCCGGCCTGCTTGCAGGCGCGTTGGAGGAACGCGTGCGGTTTCTGCAGCAGGATACCGGCGCCGTCACCCGTGTTGGCTTCGCAGCCGCAAGCGCCACGATGCCGGAGATTGACGAGGATGTGCAGGGCCTGATGGACGATGGCGTTGGACTTGCGTCCCTTGATGTTGACGACGAAACCGACGCCGCACGCGTCGTGCTCGAAACGGGGGTCGTAGAGTCCTTGTGCGACAGGCTCGTGTGGTCGTGGAATGATGTAGCTCATGTGTGCAACCTTTCTCTTGAAGCGCTCAGGCGGCGTGTTTGATCTCGCCGTTGCGGCGCCCGAGGATCAGCTCGATGAATCCCCGGGTCTGCGGGTAAAATTTCTTGCTGCGCCGGTGAATGATGCCCAGCGGACGGACAAAAACGCGCGGCGACAGCGGGATGGCGCGCAGCGTGCCGGCTTTGACTTCGCGTTGCAGCGTGGGTTGCGGAAGAATGGACAGTCCCGAACCGACTTCCACGGCGCGTTTGATCGCCTCGATGTTGTCGAACTCCAGCACCACATTCACTTCCGCTCCATTCTTTTTCAGGTACCGGTCCACTTCGCGGCGAATGCCGAGATTGGAGTCAAACGCGACGAACCGTTCCTCCGAAAGCTGCGAGGGACTCATGCTCTTGCGCCGGGCGAAGCGGTGCCTCGGATCGCACACCACCACCATCGGTTCTTCGCGCCAGGGGATGACTTGCAGTTCCTTGCGATGTTGCGGAAACGAAACGATGCCGAAATCCACTTCATCATTCGTCACCCGCTCGTACACTTTGTCGGGATGCAGATACTCGATCTCCACTTCGGCGCGGGGATGTTCTTCCATGAAGCGCCGCACGTACTGGTTCATGTCCCCCAGCCCGACGGAATAGATGGACGCCACGCGCACCACCGAGCCGGTATCCTGATGCCGGCGTTTGACGACGTTTTCGAGGGCGAAATACTTCTCCAGCACCTCCTGACAACCTTCGTAGAACGTCCGCCCTTCCGGGGTGAGTTTCCACGGCCGCACCGAGCGGTCAATCAGCGACACGCCAAGGGACTCCTCCACCGCCTGCACGGCTTGGCTGGCGGCGGACTGCAGGACATTGTTGATCGCGGCGCCCCGCGAAAAGCTATGGAGACGGACCACGTCGCAAAATAACTTGAGCGTTTCGATCTGCATCAGAATTGCTAATATCAGGAATAACTCGCATTGGAACTCCTAATGGAAACGCGTCCGGCTGTCAAATGTGTTTTCGGCGACATTCACGCCCCTTGACGGAACGCGCCGCACCGTTGAAGATGCTGCAGGAAAAAACCACTCAACCCAACACGGAGGTCGCCCCATGAAAACTGTCACCCAACTGGCTCTGTTCCTGGAAAACCGCCCCGGCACGCTCTCGGCCATGTGCCGCGCGCTGGCCGATGCCGGCATCAACATCTTCGCCCTGTCGGTGTCCGACGCCGTGGATCACGCCGTGGTGCGCATGGTGGTCAGCGACCCGACCGGCGCGCTGCATCTGCTGGGCGAACGCGGGATTCTGGTGGTGGAGCGCGATGTGTTGATGATCGAGGGCAAGAGCAAGCCCGGCGAGCTGGCGGAAATTGCCGGGAAGCTGGCCGACCACAAAGTGAACATTGAGTATGCGTACACCGCCACCGCGCCCGGCGCGAACAAAGGCGTGATGATCCTGCGCGTGGACAACATGGCGAAAGCCAAACGCATCCTGCGCGGGCATTGACTCCTTGCGCTTTGCGGGGTGATGCGATAAAGCATGACGCGTTTCAGGCGAGTGATCTTATGAACCCAGAACACAACCGGCCGAGGCACTATTGCGGGGTATTCGGCATCTATGGCCATCCCAACGCGGCCGAGTTGACGTATTTCGGCCTGTACGCCCTGCAGCATCGCGGCCAGGAGAGCGCCGGCATCACCGCGTCGGACGGCATTGATCTGCGCACCTACAAGGGGATGGGCCTGGTGGCGCAGGTGTTCGACAAGAATGTGCTGCGCTCGTTACCGGGGCACCTCGCCATCGGCCATGTCCGCTACTCCACCACGGGCGGCTCGCACATCCGCAACGCGCAACCGCTGGTCGTGGATTGCGCCCGCGGCCAGATCGCCATCGGCCACAACGGCAATTTGACCAACGCCTCCCGGCTCCGCGCCGAACTCGAAGAACGCGGCTCCATTTTTCAAACCAGCACCGACAGCGAGATCATCCTGCATCTGCTCGCACAACCCAGCAACGGCGACCGCGCGTTCTCGTTGCAGGAAGTGATGCAGAAGATTCAGGGCGCGTATTCGCTGGTGATCATGGGCGAAGACGAGTTGATTGGCGTGCGCGACCCGTTCGGATTCCGTCCGTTGGTGCTGGGCAAGCTTCGCACCCGCGTGGCCGAGGATGGCGTGGACGGCATGGCCTACGTGCTGGCCAGCGAAACGTGCGCGCTCGATTTGATCCATGCCGAGTACCTCCGCGACATCGAACCCGGCGAGATCATTGTCATCAACCGCAACGGCCTGCGCTCGGTGAATCCCTGGCGCGAAACGCAGCATACTCACGCGTTGTGCGTGTTCGAGTACGTCTATTTTGCCCGACCCGACAGCAACATTCTCAACCGCAACGTTGCGCAGGTTCGCACCAACCTGGGCCGTCAACTGGCACGGGAAACACCCGTCAAAGCGGACATCGTGGTGCCGGTTCCCGACAGCGGCAACTGGGCGGCGCTGGGGTTCGCGGAGGAAAGCGGCATCCCCTACACCAACGCTTACGTCCGCAATCACTATGTGGGGCGAACGTTCCTCCAGCCCAGCCAGCTCATTCGCGATTTCGGCGTGCGCGTGAAACTCAATCTCATCAAGGAAATGGTAGCCGGCAAGCGCGTCGTGGTCGTGGACGACTCCATCGTGCGAGGCACCACGGCCCGCACCCGCGTCAACACGCTGCGCGAAGCCGGCGCGTTGGAGGTGCACATGCGCGTCAGTTGTCCGCCGCACAAATGGCCGTGCTCGTACGGGATTGATTTCCCCACCCGCAAAGAGCTGATGGCCGCCAACAATTCGCTCGACCAGATCCGCGAGTTCTTGCAGGCGGACTCGTTGGGCTATCTGTCGCTCGACGGCATGATCAAGGCCACCGGCCTGCCCGCTTCCGAGTTCTGCGCCGCCTGTTACACCGGCAAGTATCCGTCCCCCGTTGAAACTGAAACCGACAAACTCATCATGGAAAACCGCCGCAGCCGTTACCGCGGCTCGGTCTCCGACCTCGTGCATGACGACTCACAACGCTCTCTCCTATAAATCCGCCGGCGTGGACATTGATCTCGCTGACAGCCTCAAAGGCGGCCTCAAGAAACTCGTCAGGAAGACCCACCGGCCCGAAGTCCTTGGCGGCATCGGCGGCTTCGGCGGGTTGTTCGCGCTCAACAAACGCGCCTACAAGGATCCCGTCCTCGTTTCCAGCATGGACGGCGTCGGCACCAAGCTCAGCGTCGCCGTCGCCATGAGCCGGCACCACACCGTCGGCCAATGCCTCGTCAACCATTGCGTCAATGACATCGCCGTTGTTGGGGCCGAACCGTTGTTCTTCCTCGACTACATAGGCATGGGAAAACTTTCGCCCCGCGTGTTCGAAAAGATCATTGCCGGGCTTGCCACCGCCTGCGCCGAAGCCGGCTGCGCGCTCATCGGCGGCGAGACCGCCCAGATGCCCGGCATGTACAAGAAGGGCGAATACGACCTTGTCGGCACCATCATCGGCATCGTGGAGAAGAGCCGCATCCTCGACGGAAAAGCCATCCGTCCCGGCGATGCCATCATCGGATTCGCCTCCAGCGGGCTTCACACCAACGGCTACACGCTTGCCCGACAGGTTCTCTTCGCCCAAATGCGCGCGCGGCTGGACGATTACACCAGCACGCTTGGCTGCACGTTTGGCGACGAACTGCTCAAGGTTCACCGCAATTACTGGCCGGCTGTCCGCGCCATCCGCGACGCGAAGTCACCGGTGAAAGACGCCCTGCACGGGCTGGCTCACATCACCGGAGGCGGATTCTACGACAACATCCCGCGCGTGCTGCCGAAGAACTGCCGGGCCGTCATCCGCACCGGCACGTGGGATGTGTTGCCCATTTTCAAACTGATCCACGAAGCCGGCGGCGTCAGCGAAGAAGAAATGTTCCGCGTGTTCAACATGGGCATCGGCATGGTGGCCATGGTGGACGCCGATGCGGCGGACGAGGTCCAACAAACCGCCGCCCAAGCCGGCATCCCCTCGTACCGGATCGGCGAAATCCGCAAGGGCAGCGGAGCGCCTGTCGAGATCGTGTGAGCCGGTCTTGAACCGCCGCCGCAAAATCTCGCTGCTGCTGTTGCTCATCTTTGGCGCCCTCGCCCTCGCCGCCAACTTCTTTCTGCGGTTCACCGTCGTCGTCGGCGCCAGCATGGAACCGACCTTGAAACAGTGGGACTACTGCGTGATGCTGCGCACCCGCCCGTACACGCCGCGCCGCGGTGACGTGGTCATGTTCCGCACCGCCAACGAGCCTCCCGAGTATCTCATCAAACGCGTGATCGGACTTCCCGGCGAGACCATCGCCATC
>CAZEQV010000149.1:0-8510 GCA_964514435.1 uncultured Verrucomicrobiota bacterium | reverse complement strand
CGGTGACGTTGGTGCGCTCGACCGAAGTCCATTCACGCAGCCGGATCTTGATCGTGGCGGAAGTGTTGCCGGAGGGGATGTTGACGTAGTTGAACCGCCATTCGCGCGGGTAGGGGCTGTTGATGGTGAGGGTGGGGGTAACTTCGGAGGCTTTGGCCCATGCTTCGACGCCGGTTGCGTCCCAAGTGGAATTGCCGTTGAGATCGGAGAATGGTTCGCCGGGATCGTACTGCCCGTTCTGATTGCTGTCGGTGTACGGCTCGAAGCCGGTGCCGTTTCCGTTGAGCCGCAATGTGGTGGCGTCGTCGTTGCCGGATTCGCTGTCTTCGATCCGATACCACACTTCGGTGACGCTGGCATCCGTGCGCACGACCACGCCGTATTCCTGGCCGCCGATGCTGTCGCCGTTGTTGGCCGGGAACTTGATTTCGCCTTCGGGACGTTTGGTGTCGTAGTAGAACGTCTGCGTGAACGTGTTGTAAATGGAGGCGCGTCCCGAGCGGCTGAGAAACGGGCGGGAGCGGATGACGTGGAACCCCTCATCGAGGCCGGTGGCGGTCTCGCCGTAATCGTTGTGGGGCCGGTAGGAGACCGTGGCGGCATTGAAGTTGGTGATGGCGAAGAGGGTGAGCATTTTTTCGATCTTGGCGACCTCGTTGGAGCCGCCGGGGAACCAACTGGGAGCGCCGGTCTTGAAGGCGGAAATTTTGTAGCGGCTGTTGGCGTTGAAATCACCGGGGAGGGTGCCGGTACGCCACCAGCTTCCGCTGTCGGCGTCGAATTGGTAAGTCAGCTCGATGGTCTTGGTGGTGCCGATGCCGTATCCGCCGGCGCCCTCGGGGTAGGCGGTGTTGTCGGTGTAGTAGAGGAACACCCTGAAGCCGGGCGCGAGACCGGGATTGGTTTTCGCCCAGATTTGGTTGTGGGAATACTGATTGGTGGAGCTGCCGGCCACGCTGGCATTGGGGTTGTGAAAGATCCATGAGACGGTGTCGCTGTCGGTGTATTTGATGCCGGTGGGAGGGTTCAACGTGCCGGCCGTGGTGTAGGTTTCCGCGCCGGCGGAGCCGGTGACGTTGCTAGCAGTGTTGACGGCGGCGAAGACTTCGGCGTACTGGCGATGAACGAAGTGAGGCTGTTCATAGCCGAGGAAAACGTCGGTGGCGAGAGCGGGAGGATTGTCCCGTGGATCGCCGAGGGCATGGTTGCTGTTGTTGAGAGGAACCCCGCCGTCGAGTCTGAGGAGGATGTTTTCGGCGGAGCCGTCAGCGCGGGCGTAGAAGGTGAGGTTGGAGCCGTTAGTGACAAGGGGGATGGTGATGTCGTAGGCGTAATCGGTGTTGTTGGTGTCGGGCAGGCCGTAAGGGTTGAAAGCGGGATCGCCGTCGGGGCCATCTTTGCGGGTATAGATCATCGTGCCGGCTGGCTGGCCGTCTTGCAGGATGGTGATGTCGGAGCCGTTATTGAAGTTGCGCCAGAGGTGTGAGGCGCGCGGGTTGCGCCACGAGAAGACGAAGTAACCACCGGGCGGGACGATGACGTTGTGCAGGTCGGAGGCGTATTTGTAGAACTCGCCGCCGTAGGTGGAGTAGTTGACGAGGTAGGAATCGGGGCTGGGGGAGGTGTGCGGGAAGCTGAGGTTGCTGCGAATGTCACGCGCTTGGCCGGCCGCGTAGTTGTCGTTGAGCAGGATCAGCATCGTCACGCCATCGGCGTCGGTCATGCCGGGATTCTCGCGTTTGTCAATGCGCTCGAAGGCGAGGTAATCACTATCGCTCCAGACGCCGCGTTGGTAGCCGCGCGCGAAGTTGTCGTGAATCTTCAGCAGGTTCGGCACGCGCGGGTCGTTCCATTGGCCGAGAAACGCGGTGTTGGCATGGCGGGGAAACGCGCCGCCGCTCTCGCCCAATGTTTGGGCATGATAATTCCCGTCGGTGTAAATCAGGCCGAGGCCCGCCCGCGTGAAATACAGGGCGTGTTGCAGTTCCCGTCGCGCCGCATAGTCGTTGTCATGGCTCTGGGCGTGCATGACAGTGTCGTTCGGGTGAAAACCGCCTCCTCCTTGGGCATCGAGGCCGTTGAGGTTCGACCACGGGTTGCCGAGGCGGTCGTTGAGATTGTTGCGAAGCGGGTTGTCCACGAGGCGCATGCCGGCGTCAATATAGGGACGGTAGCCGGGCGGCTCGCCCAGATGCTCGCCAAACATCATAGCGTCATCCCGGCTCTTCTCCGTGTCGAACACGGTGTCGCGGTGGTTGGCGTCACTGAATCCGCGCGTGATGTTGAACTGGCGCTGAGCCTGCCCGAGATAACCGTAGTCGCTGGTGTCCTTGTCCCCGCCGTAGGTCGCGCCGAAGAAATCGGCCCGCACATGTTTCACCGCGTCCAATCGCAACCCATCGGCGCGGGTGCGATCCATCAACCACCGCACAGACCGGTTCAGATATTGTTCGACGCTTTCGGAGTAGTATGTCTGGTTGCTGGCAATCATCTCGACGGTGATGCCGTTGGTCGTACCAAACCCCACATACGTGCCATCCGGCTTGAAGCAATAGTATTCGGGATTGTTCGGGTGCCGGACGAAGCTGATCTTCTTGAATGTGGAACCCTCTGTTGGCCCAAAGTTCTGGTTCACCGTGCCGGGTTCCTGCGCGACATCCACGAGATCAGCCAGTCCCAGATTCTGAACCTGCCACGCATCACCCCAGTTCCGCGTGTTGTCCCATTTCCGATAAAAACCGTCCTCGGTCACGCGCAGGTGAAAATCTTCCGGCACCATGCCGGGATACAAATCAATCGGCGTGTCCGCGTTGTATCCGGGAATATCGAACGCATTATGGTTCATGATATTGTCGAAATACACGCGAATCCCGAACCGGTGCGCGGTTCTCACCATCTCCAGCAATTCGCCTTCCGTCCCATATCGGGTGCGGACACTGCCGCGCTGGTCTTTGCTGCCGAGATCAAACCGATCCCACAGGTCGTAGCCGACCGACAACCCGCCGCTGCCCTTGGTCGGTGGCGGCAACCACAGTGACGTATAGCCGGCCTCGGCCAGTTCCGGCATCTTCTTGGTGATCTCGCGCCACGAGGTGTTGAAACACTGCAACATTGCTTCGGCCAGAGCGCCCGTTGACGCGGCCAGCAAGCAAACACAGCCGGCTAGAATGATTCGCAAAGATTTGATCCCGTCGCTCATGAACAACCCGACCGATTCGCCGTTATTGTAACACGTCCGTCGTACGCTGTCGAAACGATCATGGCGTCACCTCCAACCGCACCCGGTAATTCCTCCCGGCCGCGCCGCCGGCGGTCACATCCACCACATTCGTGACGGAGCCTGTGGCCAAAATCGCCTCCAGTTCTGGCAGTGGCACAAAGGGCAGCAACATATTGTCCGTGTACAACAGCCGGTACGTTTTGCCCGGCACCGTGCTCCAATGAACTTGCACGCCACCGTCCACCGCCTGAATGTTGGTGACAGCAAAAACCGAAGTCGGATCGGTGGGAACCGTTCCGGCCAGGGACTCGAACAGGTTGCTCAAACCATCGCCATCGGTGTCCTCTGCGGCCACGCCGCCGGTGGGCGACCCAAAATAGCCGTACTCGAATCCATCGCTCATGCCGTCGCCGTCACTGTCGGCGCTTTGGTAATTCGACCCCAGCATCGCTTCCAGATTGTTGGAAAGACCATCGCCATCGAGGTCTTCGGCCGAGCCGGCGCTGAACGCCAGCCAGGTATTGAAATTTGCGCCGGTATTGTACACCTCCACCTGTTCGACCAGCGGCAGTTCCCTGTTCTCGTAGCCGGCCTGCGGCAGGTTGCCGGGCTGGCGGGCGTTGTTGGTTCCCACCACGGCAAGCACCGCGCCGCCTTGTGAATTCTGCAACCCATAGTGAAACGCTCCGCTGCTGACGGTCAGGTTGGCGTCGCCGTTTCGCAATAGATCGTTCTGGTTCGGTCCCAATCCGTGCCGCACATACAACGTGCCGATATCGGGGGCCAACGTGTAATCGCCGCGCACGGTGTCGCGCCCGGCCGGCAAGGTAATCCGTTTGGTAATCTTGCCGTCGCTGCTGGCGAACTGGACAAAGTTGCTGCCCAGCACGGGCGACAGCGCGTAGTCCATGTCCACATACCGGGTGTTGTCGGGGCCGGAGGTGACCCAGCGGTCCTTGAACGCGCTGCAACGATTGTTGTCCGCGCCTTCGGCATCCGATTCCTCGGCGGGATTGGCCACGGGCGCGCCGATGACCATGACCGCGTCCTGCGTCGGCGCGTCATAGACGAACGCGTAAACCAACCGGCCGCCCCAACGTTCGAAGCACAAATACACCTTGTTGTTCCTCAGAATGTATTCGTTCCACAAATCATCATCCACGTCCTTCGCTTCCACGACGGTACCGGCTTCTTGCGAACCATTCTTCACGGACGCGGCCCATAGCGCGGCGTCCCGGAGAACGCCGACCTTGCGCGCGTGACCGTGCAGGCGCACCGCCCAACCGGAAATCGGATCGTTGGAGTTGGCGTCATCGTAGGAATCGGTTTCGGGACGTTGGAAGGTCGTTTGGTAGTTGCGCGATTGATAGGCGTCGAACCAGTTCAACCACGGTTTGTCGGTCGGTGGCCACCAGTTCGGCGGGTTCTCGTCGTGCCACGCCGTTTCATAGATCATCGCGGAATACGTCAGCTCCGCCAGTTTCCGCAGGTTGCCGGGCGGGGTATTGGTCACGGTCTGCCAGGCGTCGTGCAACAGCGTGCCGGGGGTCTTCAGATCGCCGTATCTTTTTGTGCCCGGTATGAAATAGCTCCCGTTGTTGCCCGTGGCCGGTATGCGGTTGAAGAAATCCTCCTCCACCGCGCCGTTGACCGTGTGTCCGTAATACCAATGATCGTAGTCGTGTTCGGTCGCTTTCTTGAGCCATTCGTAGGTCTGCATGGTCTTGTCGAAAACGTGACCGTGGTCAACCACCCAGTTCGCATCCGATTGCGCCCACTGGACAACCTGTTTGAGATTCACCACTTCAATCCACGGATGATTGGCGGCCCAGCGGATGGTGGTGTGCCATTGGTCGGCGTTGTTGTTGGCACCCTGACCAAATGAGTTGCCGGCGTAGGCTTCCCAGTCATCGAACACAATCGTGATCTGGGCGTAATCGCTGTGCAGCGCCTTTTGCAGCAGCGTGTAGCGCGTGTCCTTGGCCATGCCGCCGTCGTCGTTGCCGAACTTGGATTGATCTTCGCGGTCGTTGATCAGAAACGTCAGCACGCCGTTAATCTTGTGAACCTTGTGGTGATACGTCTCCTCGTCGTTGCCGCCGCCGCCCGCCCACCGGCCCCAGTTGTTGTTGTCCCAGCCCACATTGTTGGTCTCACCGGGATAGAACCACCAATGCAAGTGTGTCACCTCGTCCAGATACGTCGCCACATAGCCACCGGCCAGAATGTCCTCGAACGGTTTGCCCTGAAGCGTGCCGCCTTTGTGGGTCCAGTTGGTGTTGGAATGCAAGACGCGTTCGGGCGTGTGCATCACCTTCATGTCGTTGGTCGTCAGCCCCAAAATGTCAAACGCCAGTTCATTGAACGCGTGGATCGAGGCTCGGTTCACTTCACCCTCGAAATACGGCATGATGTGCTCCGCGTACACGCCGCCGATGATGGAACCGTTGCCGGACGCCACGAGCGATTTCAGACGGTTGAGAAACGTCGGGCCGTCCACGTTCGCGTCCGGTGACCTCGCCCACAAAAACGAACTCAGCAGCGTGCCCGACAAGTGCATGTTCAACGGGACACCCAGCATTTCGTGAGTATCCACCGCGCGGATGAAACCCGGCTTCAACGCGCCGAGGTCGCGGTAGATGTGTCCCTGCGTGCCGGTGCGTGTGCCCAGCGATTGATTGGCGTGGGCAATGGCGGCATATTTCGCGCGGCCCGTGGATGAGGTGGACGGAATCGCTCCCGTCAACATGCCGATTCCGCCACCTGCATCCGGGTTCAGGTTGCCGAAGTGATCCACCAAGTCACTCCGTCCCCCGATTTCCGTGTTGTCCTTGGCCGTGAACACTTGGAAATAGATCACACTCGTTCCATCCCAACCGGCATTGAGCAGCACCTGCTTCTTGATGCCGAACTCCACCGCATCGAGATCGCTCCGCCAATAGGAGCCGAGCCAGTTGCCGGCGGTCACGTTTTGCGCGGGCGTGACGATGGCGTGATTGTTCACGTCGTACAACTTTACGCAAACGTCCCACGGATGATCGGTGTTGGTGTCCAAGGAATCCGGCAAATAGCTCTGCCCGCCCGCCGCGCAGTCTATGGCCACATAAACATCGAGGTGGCCGTTCTCCGCGCCCAACAACAGGTCGAAGAAATCCACCCGGAAATAATAGTTGTCGCCCTCCTCGCGCGAATAGAACGCGATCAAGTCACGACCGGGATCCTGCTCATCGTTGAACTTGTATTGATCGTTGTTGGGATCGAGCGCCCGCACATCGTTTTTGTTCCAGTCCTGAAATTCCTGTCGCCATTGAACGCCATGCTTGTCGGTTCCAAGGACGGGACCGGCCCCGATGGCGATGGGCGAATACCCCGGCGTCGTGGCGCAAACGTTGGTGGTGAACGCCGACGCGCCGGCGCTGTTGGTGGCCGCCACAGCAAAACAGTACGTGACGCCATTGGACAGTCCGTCGTTGGAGTAGCTGGTGCCGGGCAGGGCGGCTATGGTGGTTCCGTCGCGCTGGAGAATGTAGCCGGTGGCGTTGGGCGCGCTGTCCCAACTGACAGTGATCCGGTTGGGTGTGGTGGCCGCCACCGTCAGGTTGCCGGGCGTGGGCGGCGGCGGTATCGGCGGCGTGAACGTGGTGGCGCAGGCGTTGGTCGTGAAGGCCGAACTGCCAACGTGGTTCGTGGCGGCCACGGAGTAGCAGAACGTCGAAGCGCCCGGCAATCCGATGTCAGAGTGACTGGTGCCGGCCGTGGTCAAGATGTTGGATCCGCCCCGTTGCAGAATGTAACCGGTCGCGCCGGGCGAGGCCGCCCACGCCAAGTTAATCTGGTTTGTGGCCACGGCCGAAGCCGTCAACGTGGCCGGTGTGGGTGGCGGTTGGGGTGGGGGAGTGGCGGGAGTGGTGGCGCAGACGTTGGTGGTGAAACTGGATGCGCCCGTGCTGTTGGTGGCGGCAACGCTGTAGCAATAAGTGGTGTTGAGATTCAGTACGGTATCGTTGAACGCCGTGCCGGCCAGGTTGGTGATGACCGTGCCGTCTCGCCGCAACAGATAGCTGGTGGCGCCCCCGGCCGGTTCCCAGCTCACATCAATTCGGTTGGTCGTGATGGCCGTGGCGGTCAGACCGGTAGGCTCCGCCGGTACGGGCGGATTCGGTGAGGTGCCGTCGTCGCCCACATATGCATGTTGGATGTCGGACTTGTGGACGTTGCCGCGGGTGTCCACGGATTCCACGTAGTAATCAATGAGTTGGTTGCGGAAGCCGGTGACCTTGCCCCAGTAGTAATCGGCGATGTAATCGGGTTCGATGAAGAAGTTGATCTCCGAATTACCGGTGACGTTGTGCTTTGGAATCGTCCGTTTGGTCATGGGAACCGGCACCCATGCGCCGACTTCCGAGCCACCGGCGTAGGTTTCATTTTGGTTGCTGGCCAGCGGATTCACGCCGTCGTAATCGAGACGCACATACAACGTCACGTTGCTGACGCCGGATACGTCGAACACATGCGTCCAGATGTGAAAGTCCGACGGCCATACCGGGTTTCCGTTGAAGCCCACTGCCCGGTAGCCGGTGAGCGGTCCCCAACCCATCCCTCCCGGATTCCAAGGGAAACGTTGCGGCTTGAACGTCGTGGGCGGCGTGAAATCAAGCGTCGGATTGGCGTCCACGAGCGGTTTGACCTGGGCGATGGCGCGGTTGCAGGCCAGGCTCTGTTTCACTTCGTCGTCGAGCGACGTGCCGTAGTACATGAATCCGCTGTCCAATCCGGCCAGGTAGATGTGCCAGCCTTTTTCAACTTCGTTAGGGTTGTTGGACGTGCCGTTTTGTTGGACGGGTTCCTGAATTTTCCAAGCCGCGACCGTGCCGCCCTGGGTGATTTTGATTTGCTCGGCGGTTTCGAGATAATTCGCGCCGGCCATGAGCACGGCCCAGTTGCGCCAATCTTCCGTCCAACCGGGACTTTCGAGGTCGTACCACGTGCGCGGGTCGTTGGAGTTGTACGACGGATGGCTGGGGCTGCGCGTGGGCGGCCAGAGCCAGTTGATGAATTGGGGGTGTCCCCAGTCGTTGGCGGCGTTGACCCATGCGCCGTCTTCGACGTGAACCACATCACTGTTGTCGGGACTGTGCCAGACAAGGAACTGTTCGATGGTAATCGGATGGTAGCCTTTGCTGGCCGCTTCGTTCATCAGGTTCGGAACCGACTCGAAGTAATAACTGCTGCCGCCGCCCCAAGCGTTGTCGCCATCGTGGGCCAGCAACACGATGGAAGGTTTGGCGGG
>CAZEQV010000148.1:0-8514 GCA_964514435.1 uncultured Verrucomicrobiota bacterium | reverse complement strand
AACAGGAACTGGAGGCCATCCTCGCCGAACGCCCCACCTTGCCGGAACCTAAAATGGAGACGGTCGGCGACAGTCAGAGTTTCGACGCGACAGCCTTACCGGTCGAAGGCAATGCGAACACGCTTTCCGCCGACACAACCGGCTGGCATTTCATCTCGCAATGGCATGTGCTCGGTCCGTTCGAGCAGCGGTTCGGGGTCGAACACGACACGGCGCTGTTGCCGGATCTTGTTCCCGCACTCGACGCCCGGTACGAAGAACCACGCGACCGGTTCGGTGCCGTGCGCGACCAGAAATCCGCGCAAGCATGGCAGCCGGTCACGTGCGATAGTCCGCGCCTCGGCGTTCCATGGGAGAGTTCCGGCATCTACGTCCGCTATGCCGGTCGAATTTGGTATGGCACCACGACCATCCAGTCCGCCACGACGCGAACGGTCTGGCTCAGTCTGGAAGCCAACGATTTCGCCAAGCTCTGGGTCAACCATCAACTCGTCTGGACCGGTACGGAACAAGCCTGGCGTTACCGAAGGTTCGGACGCGCGTTTGTGCCGGTCACGTTACGCGCCGGTGAGAATCAGTTGCTTGCCCGCGTCCACAATGATCGCCGGATCAGTTGGCTGAGATTGGCTTTGACCACCAAGGAACCGTCCACGCCAACGCCACCTTCGCCGAGGCCCAACGTCACCGAGCCTTCGCAGCCGGTTCAGCCGCCGTTGGCGTGGAACCTGGCCGACGGCATCAACGTCGCTTGGCGCAACCCCGATCTCGGCGGCAAATCCCGGCCCATTGTCGTCGGGGACACGTTGCTGGTGACAACCGGCACGGCGGCGTTGCAGGCGCTGGATGTGGAAACCGGCAAGGTCCAATGGACCCGCGAACTTCATGGCGACGCCGCCGGAGAACCCCGCGTGAGCGATCCGGTCACGGATGGCCAGCGGGTGTGGTTCCATGCCGGCACGGGCGCGCTGGGATGCTTTGATCCGGCCGGCAAGGAACTATGGACAAAACCAACCGGCATGGCGCGCGCAAGCGTCCACCGGGACGGCAACCGGCTCGTGGTGGAAGGACTGTTCTCCAGCGGCAAAAAGGGCGACAAGGGCGCCGTTCGTGTGCTGGTGTGCGATGCCGCAACCGGCAGGGAACAGTATCGCTGGGATTTGCCCGGCGAGTTCGACGATGAAGGAATGGTGTTGGCCGCGGACAACGCCGTCGCGTTTCTGACCTCGACCGGTGTGCTGCTGGACACCGTCAACGGAGTCGAGTGGCCGCCCATGGACGTGGAGATGCAGTCCGCCGGCAAGGAGGGCGTCGAGAAGAACGTCACGCTCGGCCCCTACCGGATGAGTCAGGGCGCGGGACATATCTTTCTAACTTCTCAAGCGCGCAACCTGGCGATGCGCTTGTGGGCGAAGGATGGCCGCCTGGGTTACGCGCATGTGTGGGAAAGCAACTACGGCAACAGCGGCTTCAACAATGTCGCCGCACCGGCGGTGGCAACGGAGAAATTTCTGTTCGTCTCGCATTCGGTACTGGAACACACGCCGCACATGCCGGACCCGCGGGCCGAAATCATCGCCTATGACGTGAACACGGGTCGCCCGCTGGCGCGGCTGAAACCGGCGCTCGATGATCTGTATTCCTACGGCGCGTTGAATATCGCCACGCCGACGGTCGCAGGTGAGTACCTGTTCTTGTTGGCCGGCCGCGCCAACAACACGCGCAATCAAATCGCGATTGCAACAGCGGACGAACATCTGCAATTGATCGCCCGCAACGATGTCGAGCCGGGCACCACCGCGCCACCGGTCTTCGCCGGCCACCGGATGTTCCTGCGGTCGCCCGCATCTCTGACGTGCGTGGCCGTGACCAGCGAGGACGGACGCCGGTACCAGAGCGCGGCGCTGGCAAAGACATCGTTGCGCACGGTCGGAACGCCACCCATTTCCGCGAAGCCGGTGAAAATCGCAGGATTGGACAAGGTCAACATGGCCGGTGATGTGCCCATCGGCAAACTGATGGATGGTCGTCCGACGGAGTTTTGGCTGGGCGCGGGACCGCTCTCGAAAGACACGGTGGATGCGATGAAGCTGCCGGACATCGAAGGCGTGAAATGGACACCCCAAAGCCGCGAGTTCGCCTACAACCAACCCCCTTACTACCATCGCTCTGCGACCCTGCAGGGCACCGGCGACCTCGTGCCGCGATTTCAGACCGACGTTGACCCGCGCGGCGTCAGCGGACCCGAAGGCACCGGCCTGCTTTACACCGTGCTCGACAATCCGCGGGACCGTATCGTCTTGCCGGTGACGCGCGCGCGGGGCGTGACGCAGTGGCTCGGCGGGCAACTCGTCGAACCAGACAAACCGTTGCATCTGCGGCCGGGGCTGTATCCGTATCTGCTGCGCGTGGATCCCGAATACTATCGCGTCGAGGAATTCAAAGCGCTTACGCCGATTGCCGTGACGAATGCGTTGGCAGCGGGTGTCTTGCGCGATGTCGGCTGGCCCAAGACATGGCAGGTGCTCGGGCCCATGCCCGCGGATGCGGCGCCGTTGGAAGGTCAACAGCTTCGGGAAATCCCCCGGAGCGTAATGATCGGAGAGACGGAATACCCTTTGATTGAGTTCCCCGCGCTAAACGGAAAGGTGAACCTGAACTCATTGGCGGGCGTTGCGCCCGGACAGAAGCCCGACTTTGCCAACGCGCCCGCGACGGTCAGCTTGCCGGACACCACCCGCGCCTGTGCGTTCGCCGTGGTGGATTGCCCGGCCGACGGCTACCTCTACATCGGGGCCGGATGCGATTGGTATATGCGATGGTTTGTGGACGGCGTAGCCATTCATCGAGAAGAGCTGGCGGGCGGCAACCTCGGAGCGCATTCGCTGGCGGCGCGCGTGACCAAGGGACGGCACGTTGTGGCCGTGGAAGTGCGACCAGGATCCAAAGGCTGGTCGTTTGCCAGCGTTGGCGGGTTCAGCGAAAAAAGCGGCGAGGAATTGCCGACCGAGTATCGCGTCGCCGTGAAAGAAAAACCGTCAGCTCCAGACTTTCGGTTGCAGCCGTGCTTCCGCGAGATTCCGCATCCACCGACATTGGAGTCGCTGTGGCGGGAACGGGCGACACGAAACCGGTCGCGCTTGGAAGCCATCGTGCGTGAGTCGCCCGGCACCGAAGAAGCCCGGCAAGCAGCAGATTTGCTCGCCAAGCTAAAATGACCGCGCGCCGGCTGCGTCGCGATACATCTGCCAAAACAAGATCCACGGATCGAGATGGATGGTCTCGCCCTCGTCATGGATCTTGAACACGAAATGGCTGTGATCAACCACGCCGGACCACACACCGGCGCCGTGAGCAAACTGCTGACCCTTTTTGATCGGTTGATGTTCCGGCACCGTCAACTCCGTCATGTGATGCGCCTGCAGGATCCATTCGGCACCATTTGACCAGCGATGAATGCCGCGCCAGCGGTTGTTGTTGTGACCCATCTCCAGGCTGTTGAAGTAAAAATGATCGTGAATGTCCAACGGCGCCCACAACGGCGTGCCCCGGGGGTGATTGATATCCAATCCGCCATGCGCCGACGCGCCGTCATACGCTCCTAGCCAGCAATCCTCGCCCCGGTAACAATCCTCGATCCGCATCATCGGTTGAGGAAGCGGACACCACGGATGCAGCAGTTCCGGGCAGATTCGCGCGGAAGCATCCTGAATGGCGAACCGCCCTTGCCGGTATGCAGGCAACCGCAATGACCCATTGGCCATCAGCCGACAAGCCCCGTGCGTCTCTTGCATGAAATCGAAGATCGCATCCACCGCATCCAGCCAGATGCGCATCCCGGCCACTTCCCAGGGCTCATAGAAACTGCGTTGCGTTCCCACCTCCCGCTCCAGCCGCAACGACCGCCCCTCAATCACCACATCCGCCCAAAACCGATACACGGTCTTCGCGCCCGGTTCCGCAACGCCCGGCTGCTTCAAGGTCGTCGAAACAATCTGCGCGCCGGTCGCCTCGAGTCGCAACTCGCGCGCAGAGCCGTCGAGCAACACAAACCGCAACGTCTCGCCGTGATGCATCTCCACCGCGCACAATGTATCCTTGGCCCGCTTCTTGATCAGCGGAGACTGGGATTTGTTGATGGAAACCACCATGCAGCGAGATTCTGATTCCACTACTTCTGTATGACCGTCTTCGCGGGTATATAGTCATCCGATTCAAGCGCGGCCAGTGTCTTGCCGTCAGAACCAACCGTCACCGAGACTTTCATCCCCGCTTCTACATTTTCGAGTTTGGCGTTCTTTCCGTTCATGCGGATACAGGTGAGCTGATTGACTCGGCAGGAAGCGTCTCTCTTCTTTTCCATCATGGTGGCTTGTCTGCCTTGGGATACAGTCGCGAATGCACCACTCACCAAACCTGCGAGCGACAGAGCTGCAATCCATTTTCTCGTCTTGACGACCTCCAATCATCTGCAGTGCATGCCACGAGCTACACGAAATGATCATCTTGACCGCGAAATCTTCGCCGCTCACGGCCAACCAATCAACTTCATAAGTGAACCTCTCGACCAATCATGGAACCCCGCCCCCGATCACTTTCCCCCTCAACATTTATCGGAATGATCATTCCAATAAATGTCAAATCTTGGTTCATGTACATTTACTGGAATGATCATTCCTTAAAGTGTGATAGTTTGAGGGTTGGTGGGTGTGCCAAGGGTAACGCCAGTGACGTTTGAGGGAGCTGTTAACTTCTTTGTAGTGGGTCAAACCAGCTCGCTCAAGGTAGATTTGGCCAGGCATAAAATCATCGCTCATTGCCTTAAGTCTCGCTTGGAGAAGTTGTTCCAAATGTGCCTGCAAGGAACGAAAGTCAGGATGTTCTATCAGATTGTACATCTGATAGGGGTCTGTTTCATTGTCAAATAGTAGCCATGGCCCTCGTGTGTCTCGAACGTATGTGTACCGTGAGGTTCTCAATCCCCGGTAGGCTCGCATGTCGTTGTCCCGGATTTCGGTAAACTCGGCCGCGATAATGAGCAGTGCCGCTTCGTCGTCGGCAGGGTTGCGCTCGCCACGTATGATCGGTGACCAATCGGTGCCTTCCACAGATGCCGGTATGGGAAGGTTTACCAAGCCCAAGAGCGTGGGCATGATGTCGGGGGCATCAAGGGGGACGGAAATCTCTCTTGCGCCAAGGAGAGGGTACCGGAGCAGGAATGGCACGCGGATGGATTCTTCAAATGGGAAAAGTTTCGTGCCCAGTCCTTGACTTTGTCGCATGTCGCCGTGGTCGGCCGCGAAGATGAAGATGGTGTCATTCTCGACGCCGGCATCGCGGATGGCATCCCAAACAATTTTGAGACAGTCATCGAGCGCGGCAATATGGGCGTAGTAGCCGCGAAGCTCTTGCCGGGCTTTGTCGCGCAACGACTCCGGCACATTCGGACGCAAGATGATGTCGCGGCTCTCGTAAAGCGCCTTGTATTGCGGAGGGGCTGTTTCGAGCGGGAAATGGGGTGGCCCCCAGGAAAGCATCAATAGAAATGGTTTGTTGTTTCCGGCATGGTCGCGAATGTAATCGGCCGCATCACGGCTTTGTGCGAAGGCATCATAGCCTTCCCATATGCGGGGCGTGGGGTCATCATTGAAGAAGTAAGGGGAGTTCCAATAGTCGTGACAACATTCAAACCCCTTCCAGTAGTCGAATCCGAGTTGATGGCTGCGCGGCACGTATGCTTTGCGGCGACCGTATTGGCCGTCGGGGCTTCCGTAGATGTGCCATTTCCCGATGTACGCGGTGTCGTATCCGCCGGAACGGAACGATCGCGCGATGGAGTGACAGTTCGGATTTAGCTCAACATCGTTGATGAACACCCCATGCGTCAGTGGGTATTGTCCGGTCATCAACGATGCCCGGTAGGGGCAGCATACCGGGCAACCGGCCACGGCGTGGGTGAAGCTGATGCTCTGCCGCGCCAGCGAATCGAGAACGGGTGTGTGGCAGTTGGAATCTCCGTTGTAGCCGGTGGCTTGGGCGCGCCATTCGTCGGCAAACACGAACACGATGTTGGGACGTTTGGAATGGTTCAAGGTCTGTCGGAGATGTTGATGTGTCCGGTAAGGAACACGAGCGAGAGGCTGGTGCAGTATGCGGGAGGGTGAACGGTAAACGTCTTGTTGAAGTTGCCGGCACTGTCTTTGTCTTTGGGCGAGACCGGCACATACGCCTGGGCGCGATCAAATTGCTTGTTTTCGCCCTTGCTGGCAAACGCAGACGGCAGAACATCCATGCGGGCGCGGACACTGGAAGGGAGAAATACGCGCGACTTGGTGCTGGTGGACCAAGAACCGTCCGGCTTCTGCGATTCGATCAGGAACGGGATGATGGTCTGCCACAGGCTGGGATCGTTTTCTTCCGGCAACGTTGGCAAATCGCGCAGATAGGCCATGGAATCGTAGGGGGCAAAGGGACCGGATTCTTTAGTCTGGTAGCTGTGCGCGGCTGTTTCTTTGAATGTGTTCTTGAGCGACTTGGCACCTTCCATGATGCTGGCTCGAACGGGAGCGATACCGGCCGAACCGAGAATATTCCATCCACTGACCAGCGCGGAAAAACCGTTGGCTATACTGGCGACTGTCACAGGGCTGGCGAGCGGGACGAATGTCTTGGGTTGCGTCTGCATGATGTCGAGAGTTTTCACGACCGAAAACTCTGTCAACGGCTGATGCAGATTGACCTCGGTCCACGCCCCGTCTTTTTCCTGATACCGCGCGATGCTTCTCAATGCGGTGGTGATGATGAGCGAGGACGGTTTGGGCGGCAGAATGGGGCGTTTGCCTTCGCCAAAGGGCCGCCATGTCTCGCGGGGCAGCGTCTTGTTGCGGGCCGCCACGCGAAGAGCATACATCGCAACAGCCGTGCTTTCCAAGTCGGCGGATGTCTGATTGTAGATGTTGTGAACGTGGGTGGTGACGGAGATCGGGTCTTCTTGTTCGCGCGTCAGTCGCACGGTGAGACCTTTGCCAACCTGCGCGGCCGGCATCATCATCACCCGCTTCATATCTTGGTTGATGTTTTCGATGAGATCGCGGATCGCTTCATCTCCGCCTGCCCGGACTTTGTCTTTGGCCTTGACGCCCGCGCTCTTGGAAAGCTCGGCGCTCTTGGTTTCCCAAATCTTGAGCATCTCGGCGAGGAGACGTGTGTTGATGCTGACCGGTCCCCACAAACCGGCAGCGGGACCGGACTCGATTTGTCCGTCCAGAAGTTTGGAGCAGGCTTCTTCGGCCAATCGCCGTTCATGCTGGCCGGGCATCATGGAAAACGCCGCCGTGATCCACGCCAGATCCCACGTGGAATCCGGCAATCCGAATGCTTCGATCAACCGCCGCAGTGAGCCGGCGGGATTGGCAATGATTTCGTCGCCGGGATCCACGCCGGCTTCCATGAGCGCGTACATGGCCAGCGCATTGTGGCCGATGGAAAACGCGTTCCAGTAATCGGCGCCACCCGGACCATAGACGGGCCGTTTTTCGACTTGGTGAATCTCGCCTTTGGGGTCGCGAACAAGCTTTTCTTCCTCGCGCGTGCCGATTTGCTTGACCGGCACCTTCACCATCACCTTTTCCCGCACTCCCACGGCTCCCACGGAATCGCCATGCGTGACGGTCCGGTATTGTTCCACCATCTTGTATTCGTACACCGGCACCTTGACCTTTTTCCTCGTGTAATAGACTTCCACCTCTTTGTGATCCACTACCTTGCGGTTCCGGTGGGGCGGCGAAAACCAACCTTCCTCATCCTTGCCGGCCACATCGCGAAGATACTGCACCGCTTTGTCCACGGCCTCCCGGACCTGATTGGTGGTGATGCCGTCCGCGAGCGGTGCGGTCTCTTGCCCCGATGCTGGTTGAATCATCGAGAGGGCAAAAATCCATGTGACCATCCATAGCTTGGGTTTCATACTACTCTCCAACACCATAAGTTTACCAACCGCACAACTTCTCGACATACGCCGCGCTGCCGTCGCGGAGCCAGCCGTCGAGTTGCGCTTGATCCTTGAGCTGTTGCCCGCGTTGCCGGGGCACGACGAGAAACCGGCAATCCACTTCCGGCAAGCCGGTCATGTCACTCCACAATTTCTCGAACTGCGCCACCGGGAACACGTCCTCCTGTCCATGCCCCCAACGCTTCTTCACATCCTTGAGGGTGATGTACGTTGGCATCCGCGCCGCCATCGCGCGAATCGCACCGGCCACCTTCTCGCTGTTGTCCAAATCCATCCGTGTCAGCCCGAACACATCGAGCAACCCGTCCACGTCAATCCAGGTGGTCATCGAGTTGTAATACGAGAGCCGGAACTCATCTTCCTCGCGCGGCAGCGCCAAGCCTTCCAGCAACCGCACCCGGCCGTTCACCCGCGCCAGCCCGCCGCCGCGATCCTCGATCCGGCGCGGTATCACTTCGAAACTCAGGCACGCGCCCGACATGATGTGCAATCCCAACAGCCCCGGG
>CAZEQV010000147.1:0-8612 GCA_964514435.1 uncultured Verrucomicrobiota bacterium | reverse complement strand
TTTGCCGGGGTGATTGGCAACTCGACAAGCAGCGGAACCCCAGTCCTCAGCCTGGAGAAAACCGGTGCCGGCACCTGGGTCCTCTCAGGCGCCAATACCTACAGCGGCCAAACCACGATCAACGCCGGGCGGTTGGTTTTGGCAAACACCTTGGCGGCCCAAAACAGTACCGTCTCCAACGGCGTCTCCGGCACGCTCGTGTTTAGCAATGCCACGGCCTACACTTTCGGCGGCTTGAACGGTGCCGGGAACTTCGGTTTGACCAATACGGCGGGCACCGGCATCGCTTTGTCGGTCGGCAACAACTCCGCCAACACTACCTACGGCGGTATCATGTCCGGCAGCGGTTCGTTGACCAAGGTCGGCAGCGGCCAGCTCGAATTGACCGGTGCCAACACCTACACCGGCGGCACGGTGATCTCGAACGGCACGCTGAAAATCGGAAATAACAACCGCTTGGCCAGCAGCGGGGCGGTCACGATTAGTGGCGGCACCTTGCACCTCGGCACGTTCAGCAACAAAGTCGGCACAGTGATCTTGAATCAGGGCACCATCACCTCCACCGGCGGCACCCTGACGGGCACCAGTTTCACAAAAGCCACCGGCGGCACCGGTACGCTCGCCGCCAACACCACGTATTCCGGCAGCGGTGTGCTGGTCAGTGCCGGCACGCTGGTCGTCAACGGCACGATTGCCGGTGCGGCCACAATTTCTAGTGGCGCCACACTCGGCGGCAACGGCACGGTCACCGGTTTGCTTACCGTCAATAGCAGCGGCACGCTTTCTCCCGGCGCCAGTGTCGGCACCAACACCGTCGGCAGCCTGACCATGAATGCCGGCAGCCACCATCACTGGGAGTTCAACGGCACGGCCAATGATCTGACGGTCGTCACGGACACCGATGGTTTGACCATCAACGGCGGCATTTTCCATTTGTACATCGAGGACACGGTCTCCACCTTCGACGCGCCCGGTTTGTACAATCTGATCGAGTACAGCGGCACGATCAATGGCGTGGGCATTGCCGGCTTGAGCGTGGGCAACCCGACACTCAACCGCAATTATACCTTTGCCGAAGCGGGCGGTTACGTCGTGCTCAACATCTCCGGCATTGCCGGTTGGGATGGCGGTTCCGCGGTTGACAGCTACTGGCTGACTCCCGAGAACTGGGGCGGTGACACGGCCCCCTCGGCCAATTCCACCTTGGAGTTTGACGGCAACACCCGGATCATCAATACGAACAATTACACGGCCGGCACCAAGTTTGCCGGGTTCACTTTCAAGTCCACCGCCTATGATTTTGTGCTGGAGGGCAACTCGGTGAACCTGACGGCGGGCATCGAGAACAACAGCGCCTTTACCCAGACGATCAATCTGCCGCTGGTGCTGGACACGTTGACGCCTGTTTTCAACACGTACCGTGGCAACATCGTGATCAACAGCAATATCAGCGAGACGGGTGGCACGGTGGGACTGATCAAGACCGGCACCCGGCTGCTGGTGTTGAATGGCATCAACACCTACACCGGCACCACCGAGATTCAAGCAGGAGCATTGCGGACCACGAACCTGCCGTCCGGCAACCTGAAACTCAGCGGCGGAGTCTTTGAAAGTTCCGGTACATTCAACCGCAACCTGGGCACGATTGCCGGTGCGGTACAATGGACGGGCAACGGCGGATTCAGCGCCTACGGCGGAACACTGACGGTGGATATCGGCGGCAGCGGCAGCACATTGACGTGGGGAAGTGGAAGCTTTGTGACCGACAGCGGCCGGCTTGTCTTTGGTTCGGTCTATGCTAACAGCACGGTGGATTTCCTGAATCACATTGATATGGGCAGCATGATGCGGACAGTGGAAGTGAACAACGGTTCGGCGTTTGTGGATGTGGACATGGTCGGCGACCTCAACGGCACCACTGCCGGGTTGACGAAGACAGGCACAGGTGCCCTTCGCCTTTCGGGTGATTCAAGCTTCAGCGGGGCGATGATCGTGAATTCGGGCACGTTGATCGTGGATGGCGCGATATCCGCAGGCGCGGGAGTGGTCTTGGCCAACACCACCGCTCGCCTGGCGGGTGTCGGCACGATTGACCGGGTCGTGAGCGGGAGCGGGGTCGTAGCACCTGGTTTGGGAATTGGCATCCTCACGGTGGATCAACTCGATCCGTCGGCGGGGATGGATTTCCGGTTTGATTTTACCGCGTCGGCTCCCGATTACACGCAACCGGATGACAGCCTCAACGATCTGATACGAATTACGGATGGCACTCCGTTCACTGCGGCGCTGGATTCCAACAACGTCGTGAATCTCTACGTGAGTGATGTGACGTTGACGGTTGGGGGTACAATAACCAACTGGTTCCGAGGCGGGTTTTACACGGACGTGGCCGCCGCTTTCGACGGTTCGATCACCAATGCGACCTTCTACTGGTATTACAAAAACGTCCTGCAAACCAATACCCCGGTTTTTGTGCGGACCGTCAACAGCGGTTATGATTTTGGGGCGGGGACCGGTTGGGTAATGGAATTTGGCGTGGCGCCGTTCGAGTTGCTGGTCATCCCCGAACCGGGCGTGGTATTCCTCTGGCTGACCGGTCTAGGCACGTTGTACGCCGCGCGCCGGCGAACTCGAACTTCCAAACGCCGCTAGAAGACCGTATTTCGTCTCGCCTCCGCGGTTGCCTGCTTGTCGCCAGAACCTCTTCCCATTGCCGCAAATGTGGCATAGCTCGAATTGTCTGTTGGCTCTATGCTTGACTTGCTGATGAATACGTTCCGCCAACAGTGGATTGTGGGTTTGCTCTTGGTTGTCGTCGCGCATGGAGCTGATGTGCCGGTCAGGTCGGTTGATTGGTCTCCGCATGGCGCGGAGCGCGGGTGCCGGGTCAACTTGGGGCCGACTGGCGCACAGGCGTGGATGCGCGGCTGCCAGTTTGAAATCATGACGGTGGAGGCCGGGTCGCCGTCAGACGGAATTCTTCAGCCGGGCGACCGGGTGCTGGGGGTGGGGGACACGCGGTTTTCGGAGGACGGCGATTCGCGGATGTTGTTGGGCCATGCGATCGGCGCCGCGGAAGCGGCGGACGGCGCGCTCGCGTTGACGATTCGCCGCGAGGGACGCGAGCAGCGTGTGACCGTGCGCGTGCCGGTGATCGGCGCTTTTGCCGGTGGTTGGCCGTTCAACTGCGCCAAGTCGCAGCGAATCTTGGACGCGGCTTGCGCGTATCTGTTGGACGCCCAGTTGCCCTCGGGGAAAGTGGTGACCGATGGCGGACACGGCACGTACACCGCCGGGCTGTTGTTGTTGGCGTCGGGTGACGCGCGCTACTTCGACGGCGCGCGGCGGGCCGCGTACGAGGTCGCCGATACGGACTTGGAGAAGATTGACTACAGCAACTGGGCGTTGGGGTACGGCGGATTGTTGTTGGCGGAGTATTACCTGGCGACGGGCGACACGAACGTGCTGGCGCGGTTGCAGAGTGTCGTGGATCATCTGGCGCGCGGCCAGATGCGGTGCGGGTCGTGGGGGCACAACAATCCGTCGGGCGGCTACGGCGCGCTCAATCAATCCGGCATTGCGTGCGCGCTCACGATGGCGTTGGCGCAGGAGTGCGGGCTGCGCGTGGATCGCGTGGCGTTTGACCGGGCGGTGTCGTTTTACAGCCGGTACGCCGAGTTGGGCGCGGTGCCGTATGGCGATCATCCGCCGGGGGTGAGCCTGCCGGACGACAATGGCAAAAACTCCCTGGCCGCGGTGTTGTGCTCGTTGTTGCCGCAGCGGCGCGCGGCGGCGGCCGTGTTCGCGCAGTCGGTTGCGATAAGTTATTGGCTGCGGGAAGAAGGTCACACGGGCGGGTATTTCTCGATGATGTGGGGTGCGCCGGCGTGCGCGTTGGCGGGGCCGGAGGCGTTGCGGACGTTTTTGGATTATCAGACGTGGTACTACAACCTTTGCCGGACCTGGCGCGGGGCGTTGGTGATGTTGCCGTATCACGAGGCGCTGACCCGATTTGATGATTCGGGTTACGTTTGGTTCGGCGGCGACTTCACGACCGGTGGGATGGCCCTGATGTTTGCGTTGCCGCAACGGCAACTGCGCGTGCTCGGCGCGCCGCGCAGCGTGTTCGGGGCGAACCTGACCGGACCGCTGTTGGACGCCCGGCAAGCGTATCAGGCGCGACGGTGGAATGATTTTGAGTCGGCCATCGCCGCCGCCGGCAAGGTTGTGTCGAGCGCGGAGGAAAAATACTGGTTGTCCCAACTCACGGCCGTGGTGGCGCGGGTGCGCGCCTCGACACAACGCACGCGGCAGCAAATCGAGGCGAATCTGGCGGAAGGCGATGCCTACCGGGCCGCGGAACAGTACCGGGCTCTGAAGCGGTTTCTCGGCGATGCGGATGAGGTCATCGTGGCGTTGGAGAAACGGTTCGCCGACGGGACGGTGCAGTGGCACAGCCGGACGGGCAAAAAGTATTATCAGGCGTGGGAGGATTTGCGCGGGGTCGGTGTGATGTCGTGGTTGCCGTATGGCGAGCAGGCCAAAGAGCGCCTGGCCGCGGTGCCGGGGCTGCAACGGAAGCTTTGGGAAACATTGGCGCCAACGAATTCGGCTGTGAACGGACAAGTTGAGTTTGCGTTGGTGACGACGAACTATTCGGCGTTGCGGCTGCAGTTGCGCAGTCCGCGGGATGCGCACAGCCGGGTGTTTCTGAATGGGACGCAAGTCGCCGAGGCGACACGCGGTCAGCGGTCTGGATATGCGAAGATCGAACTCGACGCGACCGCACGGCGGTTGTTGCGGCCGGGCACAAACGTGCTGGCCATCACCAGCACGTCCACGGGCACCGGCAACAACGCGCTCGATGTGGGATTGGAGGGAGTGCCCGTTGAATTGTTGCCGGCCGCCACGCCGGCATGGACGGGGCCGGTGTTGACCGAGTTGCCGGCCAGTGTGCGGGTGGTGTTCGATCGGGCGCGGATGACGTTTGCCGCGACGCGATTGGAATTTCCGGAGAATCCGGCCATCCCGGAGCGGATGCGGGTGCGGGATAGCGCCGATCGGTTCCAGAATGCTTTGGAAACCGCATGGGATGCGCTGGCCGAGGACGAGTTGAAGGAGGCGCTGCGCTCGCCGTTGTCGTATGTGCGGTTTCAGGCGAGCCGGTCGTTGGCGCGGCGGGGCGCGGCCGGGCGTCAGGCGGCCGTGGCCGGTCTTGCGGATTCGGATTGGCGCGTGCGCAGCGCGAGTTGTGATGTGTTGGCGGCTTGGCCCAGGGACAGCTTGCCGGTTGACGATGCGGTGCTCTCGCGGTTGGCGGAACTGGTGGCGGATGAGAACGCGTGGGTGCGGTTCCGCGCGGCGACAGCGTTGGGCGCTGTGGGACGCCCCGATGCGAAGGCGGCGATGGCATTGGTGAAGGCGGCGCAGGATGAAACGCAGTGGGTGCGCATCGCGGCGTTGGGCGCGTTGAACCAGGTGGCCAGCGAGCCGCGGGTGATCGTGGCGGCGATTACGGCGGCGCTGCGCGTGCCGAGCACGTCGTTTGGTGTTTTGGGCCGGGCGGTGGGGATGATCGAGAAGCTGGACGGAGACAACGCGGAGTTGGTGTCGGCCCTGGCGTTTGCGGTGGAACATCCCGGCGAGGGGATGGGGGCGGACCATGTGAACAAAGCCATGGAGCAGCTTGTGCGATTGGATCCCGACGGGCAGCGGGCGGTGCCGGTATTGGCGCGGGTGGCGGCCGGTGGGGACGAGTATGACCGGCTGCGGGGCAACCCGCGGCTGCGGGCGGTTGAAATGCTGGGCAAGCTGGGCGCGCGGGCGGCGGCGGCGAAGCCGGTCTTGGAAACGATCGTGGGTGGCACCATCGAGAAAGAGGAGCCGCTGGGCGCGGCGGCGCGGACGGCGTTGGAGCGGATCACAGCAGGGCAGGGAGCAGACTGATGAACATCGAACGAGTGATTTACTTTCCATTCCTCGCGGCGTGGTTGGTGGGGAGCCTTGCGAGTTCGGCGCTGGCAGCGACGATGTCGGCCAGCCCGAATGCGCCGTCAATTACCGGGTACGACATCGCCAATTACGGGACGGTGACCGGCAACGATAAATGGTGGGCGGAAAACTCGGCGGCGGGCGCGGTGAAGGGACAGACGTTCACGACCGGCAACGCGCCGGCGTTGCTGAAGGCGGTGACGTATCAGGTCACGGCCAGTCAAAAAGCGGAGCCGACGAAGGTGTACCGGATCCGGGTCGGGACGGTGACGGGAACGAATTTCACGGAGATCGCGCGTGAGGAGGCGACCCAGACGTTCACGTGGAACGGCGGGGAGTATATGACGTGGCGGTTCGCGACGAATGTGTTGTTGGCGGCCAACACGACGTATGGGGTGGATGTGGGGATGCTCAGCTCGACCTCTTCCTGGACGACCGGGATTCCGTATCTGAATGTCACCGGCAATCTGTATCCGGGCGGGGTGCGCTACAGTTCGGGCACCTACGGCATCGGCGACTCCAACCTGACGCTGGTCGCTTCGAGTGATCGGATTTTCCATCTCGACATGGAACATCCGTTGCGGCCGTCGCCGGAGGTCGGGGCGTCGGTCCCGGCCGGCGACGTGACGCTGAGTTGGACGAATTACCCGCCGACGACCGGCACGGATGTGTGGGTGGATGTCTGGTTCGGCACGGATTCGAATGCGTTGACCCAGGTCGTCAGCGCCGGGCTGAATGTGACGAACGTGACGGTCAGCGCGCCGGTGGGCGGGACGTATTATTGGCGGGTGGACTCGTATCTGGATGGCGCGCCGGGCGGGGCGCCGTTGCTTGGCGCGCTTTTCTATTTTGTCATCGTTGACAGCGATGGCGATGGGATGCCGGACGCCTACGAGTTGGCGAATACCACGCCGCCGTCGGCCACCGCGCTGACGCCCGACGGCGACGATGACGCGGACGGGCTGACGAACTTGCAGGAATATCAACTCGGCACCCGCGCCAGTCTCGCCGACACTGATGGCGACGGATTGAGCGACGGGAACGAGGTCAGTTTTTACAATACCAGTCCGATCAAGGTGGACACGGACAACGATGGACTGCGCGACTCGGATGAGATTTTCGTCTATCACACCAACCCGTTGCTGCCGGACACAGAGGGCGACGGGCTGCGCGACGGGGACGAGGTCACACTTCACCAAACCAATCCGTTGCTGGCTGACACGGACGATGACGGAGTGGGGGATTGGTATGAAGTGACCGCCAGCTACACCAGCCCGATCAATGCATTGTCGAGACCACCTGTGCCGTATCCGTTGCCGAAGCCGGACGGTTCGCCGGGCTCGACGAACAAGCCGGTCAAAGTCTTTATCCTGTCCGGTCAGTCCAACATGGTGGGCATGGGCAACGTGACCGGGTCGGATGGCACGGGCGCCCCATTACCGGGCACGCTGCATACGATCGCCAACGGGGAGGGCAAGTTCCCGCATTTGCTGGACACGAACGGCAACTGGTCGGTGCGTCAGGATGTGTTTTACCGGGGCGTGATCACGGCGATCGGCAATACGAACTTGATGGTCGGGCAGGGCGCCGACTCCGGCAAGATCGGACCCGAACTCGGTTTTGGTCACGTGATGGGTTGGTACTACGATGAGCCGGTGCTGGTCATCAAAACGTCGCAGGGCAACCGGGGTTTGTTCTGGGACATCCTGCCGCCGGGCAGCCCGGCGTTGACCAACGCCGGGACGATCTATGCCGGCTACGGGCAATCGCCGAACAGTTGGCCGACCAACGGCGCGCCGTCGCCCTACGGCTGGTATGCCGGCAAGCAGTACGACGATTTCTTCCTCGCCGAGAATGACATGGGACCGACCATCGGCTGGACCAACGGCGTGGTCTATCCCTCGGGTTGTCAGCTCCGACACAACGGGGTGACGTACATCAGCCGCACCAACCACACCGCCAGCGCGGTCACGGAGCCGGGCACGGGCGGAACATCCACCAACTTCTGGAACGTTTACTCGGTGTTCAACGTGACCGACGTGCTCGACAACTTCGCCACGCACTATCCGCAATGGGCCGCGCAAGGTTTCGAGATTGCCGGCTTCGCGTGGTTTCAGGGGCACTGGGACAGCCAGAGCGCCCTGTACGCCAGCCGCTACGAAACCAATCTCGTCAACCTGATCAAGACCGTGCGCCAATACTACGAAGGCCGCTATCCGGGCCGAATCCAGGCCAACGCGCCGTTTGTGATTGCGACGATCGGGTTTGACGGCGCGGCGATGTCGGGCAATTACCTGACCGTTTGGAACGCGCAACTGGCCGTCACCAACACCGTGAAATACCCGGAGTTTGCCGGCAATGTGAAGGCGAAGGACACGCGCGGGTATTGGCGCAGCGCGGCGGTGTCGCCGACCGCGACCGGGTATCACTACAATCACAACGCCGAGACGTTCCTGCTGGTCGGCGACGCGCTCGGGCGGGGCATGATCGAGTTGCTCAACGGCGGACCTGCCGGCGATTACGACAACTGGTCGGCCCAGTTTCCGGGCGCCGATCTGACGGATCCCGAGGCCGACTACGATGGCGACGGAATGACCAACAACGCCGAGCGGCTGTTCGGT
>CAZEQV010000146.1:0-8690 GCA_964514435.1 uncultured Verrucomicrobiota bacterium | reverse complement strand
CCTCTCACCCAATCCATCGCAATCCCCACGACCCGCAGGATGGCCAGCATACCGGCTGCTTTGGGGTAATCAAACGACCGCAGATAGACGTGCAGATAGAATCCAATCCCACCGGCTCCGACCACGCCGAGAATCGTTGCCGCGCGAATGCTGTACTCCAAAATGAACAACGTGTGATTGGCCAGCAAGGGCAACGATTGCGGCAAGATGGCGTATTGAAACACCTGTGGTTTGCTCGCGCCCGCCGACCGCAGCGCTTCCGCCGCCGCATCGTCCATGGCCTCGAACGTTTCGAAGTAAAACTTCCCGAGATATCCGACCGTGTACAAGCTCAATGCCAGCACACCGGAGAACGAACCAAGCCCGACCGCCGCCACGAAGAACAGTCCCCACACGATGGACGGCACGGTGCGAATGAAATTGAGCACGCCCCGCGCCACCAACGTCATCCAGCGCGGCGAAAGATTCCGGGCCGCCATCACCGCCAACGGCAGCGACACAATCGCGCCAATCGTGGTTCCCAGCAGCGCCATTTGAAACGTCTCGGCAAGGGCGGTCAGTGCCGTCGCGCGAACCGTCCAATCCGGCGGCATCATCCGCGACAGGAAATCCCAAGCCGGCGGCAGGCTGTTGAACAACTTGTCGAAACTGAACTTGGTCCCCTTCAGCGACCACACGTACAAAGCCGCCATCGCCGCGCCAACCGCGATGTTCCAGATGCGTTTTTTGGTGAGGAAATCGTTTTTCACAGCAGCGTTTTCCATTTGAGCCGGTCGCGTATCACGGATTGCAGATTGCGCGACGCACCGTCGAACACGAGCCGCCCTTGATCGAGCAACAATACCCGCTCCGTGAACCGTTCCGCCATTTCCAGATCGTGCAACACGCACAACACCGTCACGCCACGTTCCCGGTTGAGCGACTGCAGCAATGCCATGATTTCGTTTGCCGTTTCTGCGTCGAGAGCCGCCACCGGTTCGTCGGCCAGCAACACGGACGGCTCTTGGATCAGCGCCCGCGCCACCGCGACGCGCTGACGTTCCCCGCCGCTGAGCGTGCGCACCGGCCGGTCGGCCTTGCCGGACAAACCCACGGCATCCAGCCAGTACCGGGCGCGTTGTTTTTCCTCTTCCGGCAATCCCGCGAGCGTGCGCCACCACGGATGCGCCCCCAGACGTCCGCAAGCCACATTGGTCAACGCCGTCATCTGCGGCACCAGCCGGTAATGTTGAAACAACATCGCGAACCGCGACCCATTCCAGTTCACTTCGCCGTCGTGAACACCGTTCAACCCGGCCAACGTGTGCAGCAACGTGGTCTTGCCGGCTCCACTGCGTCCGAGCACGCCCACAAACTCACCGGGCCGCACGGGAAACGAAATATGGCGCACGGCCCGGCAATCTCCCCGGTTCACGCACAACCCGCGAACGGACAACACAGCCGGCTCGGTTGCGGATTCGGGGCGGACGATGGACGTGGCGGTGTTCATTTCTTCTTTTTCAACGGATAATCCAGCCCGGTGTCCTCAAGGGCGCGGGCGAGCGCGGCCGTATGTTCCTCGTGCGTGACCGCAACGAGTTTCTCGGAGCCATAGACACTCTTGAGAAGATCTTTGTTATCCGGCTCGTTCAACTTCAACAGCGACTCGCGAATCTTCTGTTTGAGGTCGGCGGACAGGTTGCTTTTCACGGCGATGCAATGCGTGGGTACCGGCCCCTGTTTGCTGATGGCGATCACCTTGGCTTGTTCCTCGGCCGACAGATACCGGCCGAACGCGTAATCGCTGGCCGCGGCCACGTCCACCTGGCCGTTGACCAGGGCCTTGAGCGCCTGCTCGTAGCCACCGGCAAAGATGACGTTGCCGAAATACGTGACCGGATTGGCTTTCTTTTCCAGCAATCCGTCCTGCACCAGTTTCGCCACCGGGAACAAATAGCCCGATGTGGAACTGGGATCGGTGAACACCGCCCGTTTGCCTTTTGCGTCTTTCAACGTTTGCACGGGGCCGTCTTTCAACGCGTACCATTGGGAATGATAGAACGTCGCGCCCTTGCGTTCCTCGGCCACGATGACTTCCACGCCGGCCAGGTTGTGGCCCATCATGTACGGCCAGGCGCTGAAATACGCCACGTGCGCGTGACCGGCTCGCAACGCTTCTACCACAACCGCGTAGTCCGTCGGCAGGTACACCTCGACGGCCATGCCGGTATGCTTGGCCAGAAACTCCGTCATGGCTTTGGCGTTGAGCTGGAGCTTCTCGGGATTTTCCTGCGGCTGAAACGCCACCACCAGCTTGCCGGGATCGGCGGCGTTCACCGTCACGGCCAACATCAGAAGCGCAATCATTGTTTTCATGGCAGCATCACCTTCACTCCCGCGTAGTACGTGCGTTCGGGCGCAGGCTCGATGCCGTCGCTGCGAACGCGGGAATAGTAGTCGTGGTTGAACAGATTGTTGATGCCGCCAAAGATCGTGACGACTTCCTTGTACACTCTGGCTTCAGCAATCAAGTCCCAGACACCGTAGGACGGAATCTTCTCCGTGCCGACGCTTCCGGCCAAGTTGCTGTCCTGCCAGTAATGGTCGTCAACGAACTGACCGAGCAACGCGATCTTCAGGCTGTCGCCGCGCCGGTACGTTACGCCCGTTTTGATGACGTAATCGGGCGCGTAGGCCGGTATGTTTCCCTCGTTGTTGCCGTCAATGATTTCGGCGTCGAGCAACGAAATGCTGCCGCTGACGATGAGACTGCCGAATCGGTCTGCGTCGCTGAATGCTTCGCACAGTTTCAGCAGATCAATCTCCCCGGCCGCCTCCCAGCCGCGATACCGGATTCGTCCCGAATTGACCCGCAACGTGTCGCCGCCGCCAAGATCGAGGGTTTCCACAAAGTCCTTCCAATCGGTCAGGAACACGCTCGTATCGTAGCGAAACCATTCAGCCGGTGAGCCACGCAATCCGATCTCATAATTCAAGATCTCGCCCGCGTTCGGCTCGGACGGCAACTGACCGGTGGCGGTGGGATTGACGAGGTCGTCGTACTTGGGTGGCCGGTAGCCTTGGGAAATGTTGGCGTAGGCGGTGTGTTGATGTGGAAGTTCGTAAGCCAGACCGAGTCCGCCAAGCGGCACCACATCGGAGTATTCGCTGTCAAGGACCGAGCCGCGGGAGACGTTGATGTTTTCCTCCACTCGTTCCCGGATGAACTCGACGCGGACGGCGGGCACGATGCTGAGCTTGCCGACCGCAAATCTGTTTTCGGCAAAGATGGCCGCGTATTGGGTCTGACGGTCGAGGTCGAAGATCAAGTTCCCGTCAGTGGCCGTCAAGTCCGTGCTGTTTTCCCGGCTACGCGGCGAGTCGCCCGCGTACAACACGAACCCGGCCGTGAGCGTGTGTTGGTTGTCCCACGCTTCCCATTGATGAATCGCTCGCGTGTCCGCGCCGAGGGCGTAGAACTCCTGCCGATCGAGATTCGTGCTGGTGCCGGCCGTGTTTTGGCGGCGGCTGAACCGGTCCTGATAGCTTGCCCAGCCTTTTACGATGATCGTGGTGTCATCGGAAACGTGGCGGTCGTGTGTCACTGAGGGCGCATATCGTTGAAGCCAGACGCGGTCGTGGGGTTTCACCGTCTGGTCGCGATCCGCCTCGTATTGCGCGCGTGTCAGCCGACCGGCTTCGCCGGTTTGCGAATCGTAGCCGTAGAAGCCGAAAGTCCAGCGTGAATCAGTGCCGATGCCGGTTACGAGCTTGAGGTCGCCGTTGAACACGGAGTAATCGGCATTGTCGCGAACACCGTCTGCTTGCCGGTGATGGAACGCAGCCAGATAGCCCAACCGCTCCGTTGTGCCGCCGATCTGGTTGTACGTGGAGAACAGTCCGTGCGAGCCAACCGCGTTTTCCGTGCTGAATCCAAATGGACGGTCGGTGGGCGGATTGGCGGTAACGTAGTTGACTACGGGACCGGGTTGCGGCCCGTACAGCAAGGAGGAGCCGCCGCGGGTGAACTCAACCTTGGCGATGCTTTCCAAGGGCGGCGTGTAGTACGCCGTGGGGTACCCGTGCCAATCGGAAACCATCGGGATGCCGTCTCGCAGTGTCAGCAGAAACTCGGATTCGTGAGGGTCGCCGATGCCGCGATAGTTCAAGTTGGCGTGCGTGGGCACGGCCGATTCGGACACCAGCAGACCCGGCAAGGTGTTGAACGCTTGACGGAACGTGTTGTTGATCAGTGCCGGCAGGGAATCCAAGTCGGCAACAGATGTTTTCTTGCCGGTCATGATCTTGGCATCAACCGTTTCCGGCAAGGCCAAGTTGACATTGGTCGAACCGCCGACTTCGACTGAAGGCAACCGGATTGCCTCGTTGGTGCTGTATGGCACGTCATCCGCTGTGGCTATGTGTCCGGCCATTACGACAACGGCGATGTATGTCGCTGCTTGTTTCAATGTTAGTCTCCAATACTGTGGACTGGCACCATCCTATTTGCTATGGTTCTGCTACTTCGAAGACGCGCCCTAACGCGTCCTACGAATCAGGGTTGCGACGCGGCGTGCCAAACCTGCTCGCAACCCTCTCTTTTTCTATTCCAACAACTGAGAGATTTCCTGAACGTGTTCGGTTTCGATGGCGATTTGCTGCCGGATGAAATCTTCCAAGATGGCGTTGCCCTCGACGCGCGGGAGAAAATCTTTGTAGGCGTCGAGCGCTTGTTGTTCGACGGCCAACGTCTCGGAAAGCGCCTCGGGAAGTTTGATGGGACCACCGCCCACCGTCAGCTTGATGTTGATCTCGGGATTGTGACCGAGCGACCGGATGCGTTTGGCAATGGCTTCGGCATGTTCGAGTGTTTCTTTCATCCCCTCATCGAAGAACTTCTCGGCCGCCAACCGGTCCACGCCCCGCAGCCGGTACCGCATCTGGAAATAGCGCAGGAATGCTTCCAGTTCCTCGGCCATCAATCCGTTGAGTTCGTCTATGATTTCTTGCTCGTGTGATTTCTTCATAAATTTGTCAGGACGCTTTGCGGAGTTCTTCGATCAGGCAGTTGCCGCCCTTGCATACTTCGCAGGTTTTGGATTCGGGGCATGTCGCGCGAAACTTCTCGAACCGCGACAGTACCTCTTGCGCCAGCGGATCGTTGGAAACCATGAACCGCAGAAAATGGAGCAACTGAAGTCCGGTCGGCTGGCTGATGAGATGCTCAATCTTGCAGCTATCAATCTCGGCTTGTGCTTCCGGCACCTGCAACACGTCGCAAAGAAACGATTTCACCACTGATTTCTTTGCCATGACTGCATGGACCACGCGCTCACCTTCGGCGGAAAGCTTGACCATCCGATGCTCGTCTGTCTCAACCAGACCGCGCTTCTTCAAGGCTCGAAGATTGATGGATACGCTGCCGCGCGTGATGCCCAGCTCGCGAGCTATGTCCGAGACACGCGCCCATCCGCCATAGTTCTGCCCCAACTCGTAGATGGCATGGAGATGGTGCGCGGCGCTGTGCGTCAGTTCGTTAGCTTCGAATTCTTTCCAAGTTTCCACGCCGAATTGAAATACAGGACATTTGTTTTATATGTCAAACAATTATTTACTAAATCAAACATTTCGCATTTAAGAAGCCTGCCCGGTATGATGCCTTCGCCACGTCATGCAGATATTTGTTGAACCGTTTCTCGATCATCTGGCCGTCGAACGGGGGTTGTCCGCTAACACCCGCGCCTCGTACCGGCTCGACCTGCAGGACTTAGCCGCTTTCCTCTCAGCCCGATCCATCACCGATCTCAACGCGGTCAGCCGCGACCACATCACGGATCATCTCCTCGCCCAACGCAAACGCGGGCTGAGTCCCCGAAGCCTGGCCCGTCATCTGGCCGCCATTCGGATGTTTTTCCGGTACCTTCACCATGAGAAACTCATCGCTACTAATCCCACCGCCACGTTGGACACACCCAAGTTATGGAAGACCTTGCCGCACACGTTGACGTATGACGAAGTCAATGCGCTTCTCGCCGCGCCACAGCCCACGTCCAAGCTGCGGCTCCGCGACAAGGCGATGATCGAGTTCATGTACGCGACCGGCCTGCGTGTGAGCGAGGTTTCCCGCATAGCGCTGAACGATGTGAATCTGGATGCCGCGTTCCTGCGCACCACCGGCAAGGGCAACAAAGAACGCATCGTGCCTATCGGCAGCAAAGCCATCGAATGGATCAAACGCTACCTTGCTGAGTCCCGACCCAAACTTGCCGTCCGCAAAAAGAACCAATCGGCAGTTCAGTCGCCACAGCTATTCTTGTCCAGTCGGGGATCCGCGCTTAGTCGCAAGACGATTTGGCATCTGATCAAAAAATACGCGCGGCTTGCCGGCATCAAAAAACCGATTACGCCCCACACGCTCCGCCACAGTTTTGCGACGCACCTGCTCGATGGCGGCGGCGACATTCGCGCCATCCAAGAGATGCTCGGGCACGCCAGCGTGAGCACGACTCAAATCTACACGCACGTAGATTCCGGCAGGCTCAAAGACGCCCATTACCGGTTTCATCCGCGATCGGGGCGGAAACCGTAGCGCGATCAAAACGGCCAGCGGACCTGCTATTGCAGCATGGCCTTGCCGGTGGGGCTTTCTTTGCCTCCGGTGGTTTCCCAGTGATCGAACGTCAGCACACCATTCTTGGCGACGCCCTTGATCTTCCACGTGCGTTTCTCGCCTTGATTGGCGGCTACGCCTTCAAACGAGCCGTTCTTGATGTCACCGGTCACAGTGCCCAAGTATTGGGTCGGCTTCTTGCCCCAGACGAAGTCATAGACGACTTTCCATTTGCCCGAGTCTTCCGGGGTGAGAGTCGCTTTCAAATCATGTTCCTCGGTCTGGCCTTTGCGCACGAAGTTACCGGTCAGAATCAGGGCGCCGTCCTTTGATTCGCCTGCATGGAGGCTGGAAGTCAATGCAACCAGCACTGCGATCAACATCCGTTTCATATAATCATCCTTTCGATTGTTGCCAGCAGTCTGCCCCACTCACGCGTTGAATTCAACCACGTTCGTCGTAACCAGGAAAACCAGCCCGCGTAAAAAATCCCTGACGGTCATGCGCTTGACACATTACCGGCTTCCCGCCAACATCTGCGTCAACAAGCACGGCAGAGAATCACCATTTGCAGCAACCCATAAATGAAATCAACAAGCCATACGAGGTAAGATCATGAGCGAATCAGGAAAATGCCCGGTAACGGGCGCCGTCATCCGTCAACCAGCCGGCCGGGGCACCTCCAACAAGGATTGGTGGCCCAATCAACTCAACTTGAAGATTCTGCACCAACACTCACCGTTGGCGGACCCGATGGGCAAAAAGTTCAACTACGCCAAAGAATTCAAGAGTCTCGACCTGGCAGCCGTGAAGAAGGATTTGCACGCGCTGATGACCGACTCGCAGGATTGGTGGCCGGCTGATTTCGGCCACTACGGACCGTTGTTCATCCGCATGGCGTGGCACAGCGCCGGCACGTACCGGACGGGCGACGGTCGCGGGGGCGCCGGCTCCGGTCAGCAACGGTTCGCGCCCCTCAACAGTTGGCCCGACAACGCCAATCTCGACAAAGCGCGCCGGCTGCTCTGGCCGATCAAGCAGAAGTACGGGAAGAAAATCTCCTGGGCCGATCTCATGATCCTGGCCGGCAACATCGCTCTGGAGTCCATGGGGTTCAAAACGTTCGGTTTCGCCGGTGGGCGCGAGGATGTTTGGGAACCGGAGGAGGACGTCTATTGGGGTTCGGAAAGCAAATGGTTGGATGACAAACGCTATTCCGGTGATCGCGAACTCGAAAATCCGCTCGCCGCCGTGCAGATGGGTCTGATCTACGTCAACCCCGAAGGCCCGAATGGCAACCCCGATCCGCTCGCCGCAGCCAAGGACATCCGCGAAACATTCGCGCGCATGGCCATGAACGACGAAGAAACGGTAGCCCTCATCGCCGGCGGTCACACCTTCGGCAAGACCCACGGCGCCGGCCCGGCCACGCACGTGGGACCAGAACCCGAAGCCGCACCCATTGAGGAACAAGGTCTTGGCTGGAAAAACAGCTACGGCACCGGCAAAGGCGCCGACACGATCACCAGCGGCCTCGAGGTAACCTGGACCACCACGCCCACCAAATGGAGCAACAACTTCTTGTGGAACCTGTTCGGCTACGAATGGGAGTTGACGAAAAGCCCGGCCGGTGCGCATCAGTGGAAGCCAAAAGGCAACGCGGGTGCCGGCACCGTGCCGGATGCGCACGATCCGTCCAAACGCCACACGCCCGCCATGCTCACCACGGACTTGGCGTTGCGATTTGATCCCGCGTACGAGAAAATTTCGCGCCGCTTTTTGGAACATCCGGACGAGTTCGCTGATGCGTTTGCGCGCGCGTGGTTCAAACTGACGCATCGCGACATGGGGCCGCGTTCGCGGTATCTCGGACCTGAGGTTCCTCAAGAGGATCTCCTCTGGCAGGACCCGATTCCATCCGTAAACCACAAGCTGATCGGCGCGAAGGAAATCGCCGCGCTGAAAGCCAAAATCTTGGCGTCCGGCTTGTCCGTCTCGCAACTGGTCTCAACCGCTTGGGCGGCGGCGGCCACCTTCCGAGGCTCCGACAAACGCGGCGGAGCGAACGGCGCCCGGATCCGTCTGGCCCCACAGAAAGATT
>CAZEQV010000145.1:0-8695 GCA_964514435.1 uncultured Verrucomicrobiota bacterium | reverse complement strand
GTCTTGTGCCCGGTGTCGTAAGTGAACTGCGCGGTCTCGCCCCACATGACCTTGCCGATCAACTTAGGCGGACTCGGCTCCCGTTTGCGTTCCGAGCGTCTCAGCGGCGTGGCCGGCAACGGCAACGGCGGGAAGGATTCGCCGCCCGAAATGCGCTTGGGAGACGCCTTGGGCGGCTGCCCCAGCGGTTTGAACCATTCATTTTCATCGGCCAAGACAGGTGTGGTCACGACCACGATGAGCGCACAAGCGAGAAAACGTTTTTTCATTTCTACCTCCACCGCGAGATGGACATCCACACAACCACAAACCATCTAACAAGATCAACCTTGATTCGTTTCCAGCGAAACCACCAGATTATTCTATTTCCTCGGAGCCGGTAATGCCAACCTGCCGGCCCAGCGATCCTTGGCCATGGCAGCCGATTCGCTGTACGGAAAGTCGGCCACCAGCCGCGACAGAATCTCCGTTGCTTCCTTGTCCCGTTGGAGAATCATCAAAATCTCAATCAACTCCAGCATCAGTTCCGAGCGGTCATTGTCCAGCGTGGCGACGTGCAACAACCGCTGGCAGAGCGTCAGCGCCCGCGGAAACTCCCGCCGCCCCTTGTACACCCGCAGCATCATCCGTCCCGGTGCCGTGGACATGCGTTCCACGGGCACGTTCCACCATATGTCCGCGACTATTTTCTCCGCGACCTCGAATTCGCCGCGTTGAATATACAGATCGGCGTTGGCCAGTTGCACGGAGCGTCGCACCGACTGACGGACGCTGCGCGGATCGTCTCCGGGTGCCGCCAGCTCGTACAGTGTTCGCGCCGTGTCCACCTGGCGCAACGCGACTCGGGCGTCAGCTTCGGTCAACGCGTGCCAACGCCTGTCGTCGCTGCTCAACTGCGCCGGCTTGATCTGTTTGAGCAGGTCCAGCGCCTCCGTCGTTTGCCCGGTCACCTGCACCAGAAAATCGGCCAGACTCAATCGCAGACGGTCGGCGGTGGCCGGGTCCAGTGATTTCGACTGCAACGCGGCGCGCAGACATTTCTCCGCCGTCGCATATTCGCGGACGCGATGGTTCTGAAAATGATCCGCCAACGCCTTCAACACATTCACGTCGGCTCCCGCAATTTCCGTGTGACGCGCCAGACAGGCCAAGCCGCATTTGCCCAACAACTCCAGGTGATCCACACTGCGAGCCAACCGGGTCAGACTCAGCAAGTCCTCCAGAGGCATCACCGCGAATTCGCGTTTCAACAGATCGGCGCACTGCTTGCCAAAAAGCGACTCCGACCAATCTTTCTCCCGCGACCATTGCGGACGAACGTTGACCTTGAACGTCAGCGATTTCCCGCCCGACTCCAGCGTGACGGTTCGCATTCCCGCGCGCGGAAACGTGTGACGAACGGCGCTCCCTTTCTCCGATGAACCGTCGTCAAATTTCCACACCGCGTCGTTGACAGATTGGCCCGCCGCCCACGCCGTGAAGCTCATATCCACGACGGCAAGACCGCCGTGGATGTTGTGGGCGACCACGTTCCATTCGGGATACAACGGCAGTCGCGCGGACTCATAAACGGCGGTTTGAAACTCGGCGACGGGAGCAAACGCGCTGGCCGGCACAATCGCCGGCCGCTTCATGCCCGGTGTTTGCCACATTACCGAGGCGATGAACGTGCCGCCGATTTGCGCGTGGAAATACTCGAGTTGATGCCGGCCCGCGTTGAGTCTGAGTTTGACGGCGTTGTCACCCCGCCGGGCCGCCTCCAACGCGCCCCAACCCGCGCATTGCGACACCAACCGCCCGTTGATCAGCAGATACGATGGCGACTCGGACATGGCGGCAAACTGGTACTCACCGGCCTCTTTCACTTCCAACACGCCCCGGTAATGGGACAAAAACGTCGAGGTCGGTCCGTGGATGTGGATGCCGTGAAAAATCTGAGGCACGAGGCTGCGTCCCAACACCCGCGTACCGGCCTGCCACAGTTTCTGCGCCCGATCCCAGCGGTCAGCCGCGCCGCTGGGAAGTTCTCGCGTCTCCAGAATCAGCCCGGCATCCGCCGTCCACGGCACCGGCGCCGCGGGGCGTTGTTCGCTGAGATAAACGTAATACTCACCGTGCCCGCCCGACGAGTCGAACAGCAACGTCACCGGCTCTCCCGCGGCGGCAAACAACACTGTGCTTCCCACCGTGACGCCGTCGGTCGTCACCACAAACGGATAAATCCGCGCCGCATCCATGACGGGCGCATAGACCGTTACCCGTCCCGTGCTGGCCGGCCACGGCGACTCCGCGGCGCGCTGAATCCTCAGTCGGTATGGCGCGCCCGGCGCGTGCCAGACTTGCGCGGAGGCGCTTCCAAACATGATTGCGGCGCAGATGGACAGCCAGATTGTTCTCCACATGAAACCCACGGTTCCCATCAGTACATCACAACCCGATAGAACCGGGAAGGTTGCAGGCCCGCGCCCGGATCGGTCCGGGTCAGCTCCCCGTCAATGCCTGTGATCCCGGTCTCCAAGTGGTTCCAAACCGGTCCGGTTGGCGAGGTTGACCATTCCACCCGGAACTGTTTTCCGGCCGTGGTGGCGAATTTGATTTGAACATCGTTCCCGACGCGTTGCAGCGAGGTCACACGGGGTATTTGCGGATAGACAATCGCGTCGCCGTTGATGTCAGCGATAAAGTTGCCGATGATGATTCGTCCGTTGGGAGCCGCGCCGTTCCATGTGCCGGTGGCCTGAACGACGGGATGCGGTTGTCCAGCCCTGGCCACGGTCAGCACGACCAAGTAATCGCCGTCGGCGCTCTGGGCCAGAACAAAGTTGTTTTCGTCATGAATGTCAAAGTTCGAGCCGCGAATCCGTTTGCCAACGATAAAATCGGCCGTGGCCGGATGGATTACCGTGCCTTTCATCGTCGCGCCGTCGGGTCCGGTCACGGTGAACGAATTACCGGCTGTCGTGATGGTATTGAGTTCGTGGGTGCAAAGCTGCCAAAACACGCCGTTGGTCGAGGTGTCGGAGAGAATATAGGCGGCCTCCGCGCCGGTGCGTGGGGAGTAATCGGCAATGAACCGCCGTCTGTGTCCGACCGCGCCGAGGTTGTTGCTGCTGATGCTGGCAACGATGTGGCCGCTGCCGTCCTCGAACGCCTGCGGGGCGCCCACAATCGCGCCAGATGCGCCGCTGGTGGGGAAATTCGTGATGGAAGGATTGTACGGATAGAGCGTGTTCATCGAGAGATGAAAGGCATCGTCTCCCAAAAGCTGCGGGCCATACCGCCCGCCGCCCACCGCCCAAGCATTGTTCAAACCGAAGATCCGGAAACTGAGCGCATCCGGCCCGCTGTGCCCTTTGTTGCCGCGAAGTTTCACATAAAGTTGTCCGACAATGTCGTCTTTGTCCCGGTACCGGTTCCGCGTCGTGAAATAGCCGTTGCCGCCCGTATCCACAAACCCGCTCCGCCATGTGGCGCTGCTCATCGGGTCCTGCCCGGTCACCTCCGCGCCCGGATAGAACAAAATGGACCAGATGTTGCCGGCCCGGCGGCTGTCCCATGTCCGCGTTCCCAACGCCCCCACCGTGCGGTCGTACCACCATTTCAAACCGGCACTCAGATCCGGCGGACACCACCAAAACGTCAGCCCGTACGCCCCCTCGCCCTCCCCATGGGGATTGTCGTCGCCAAAATCCGGGTGCATCGGATAAGGCAAATCCAGAATGGTCACAGCCGACGCATACGGCGTCCACAACACCCACCGCGCGCCTTCGCAGACCGTCCGCAGGTCGCGTCCGAGTGGATCGTTACGGCGCAACGCCACGCCAAACGCCCCGATGAAGGAACCGAACGGATAGTGCGTGTAACCCAGCCCTTCGATATTCCACCCGCGGCTCGCCGTATTGGTGCCGAGATTGTCCTGAAGATACCGGACCACTTTCTGGACCATGTTGGAATAGTTCGCCGCGCTGTACGAATGATCCGTGGCCAAATAGCACAATCCCGCTGCGGCGCCGCGAATGCCCTGCCAGTTGCTGGCCGGATTCGTGTTTTGCTCGGTGCCCCCGCTGACCGCAACCATGTCCCCCATGGAAACAAGTTTCGCCGACACCAATCCACGAAACGAAGCATCCCACGACGGCGCGTGGTAACACCAGTCGTACGCATAAGCCACCCGCGAGGCGTACATATACGAGGACAGTCCCTTGATATTTGCGTTCGCCCACACCGGGTCGTTGATGACCGTGCTGACCCGCTCGCGCGCAACTTGGGCGTACGAATCGTCACCGGTCAACACATGGAGAAAAGCGTACCGCATCGCATCGGCGGCCAAGTCGTACCGGTCGGTGCCGACGGTTTCATCCTCGATGGCGGCGATGTCCTTGTTGGGATAGCCCGAAGCGGCGCAACGGATCGTGGCGGCGCTTTCCGCCGCATCCGCGTCCGCTCCCGCCGCCAACGTGACGGTTTGATCAACGCTCCAGTTGGCGGGCGTGAACGTCAAACTCGCGCCGCCGCTCACCGTGATGCTCGTGTCGCCGCTCGCCCGCGAGACAGCCACGCTGACATTGCCGGAGGGAGCGCGCGACAATCTCACACCAAACGTCGCCGTGCCGGTTTCCGGCACCTGGATTTCACTGACCGAAGTCCCCATGTAGGACGCGTCGTTGTCCAGTTCCGTGGCTCGAACATCCGCGGCGCCATGCCCCACAATCGCGCAACGAATCGTGGCGCTGTCGTTGACCGTGTCCGCGTCTTCGGAAGCGGCCACTGACACCGTTTGGAATGAGTTCCAGTTGGCGGGCGTGAACGCGAGCGAAACGGGACTGGTGATGGTGATGTTCGGATCCGGCCGGTTCACGGCCGTGGAAACGATCCCCACATGCATCAAGAGATTCGTCAACGGCGGATACGACAGTTTGACCCGAAACGTGGCCGTGCCACCCTCCGGCACGGTCACGTTGGTCGGGCTGACGACGATGCGGAAGCCGTCGCCTTTGTCCTTTTCCCAGAGCAATCGCTCATACATGCTCGTATATGGCTCGGTCAGAATCTTGGTTCGAAGAACAGGCACGTCATTCGAACCAAAAACCAGACGCGGATGCGTCTGACCAAACGCGCCCGGCGTCATCAACACCACCGCCATCCCGATGACGGACCAAGTTGAACGTGACCTGTTCATAAACCACATCGCCACTTCGGCACAGACTATCACCGCTGCCGGCCTGCGTCCACGCCCCCTCCTTGCAAGGCAAACGCATCACCCTCCGCGAATCAGTCAAAACGGATCCCAAATCACACCCAAGTGCCGGGACTTCACAAACAGCAACACCGCCCACATCACCGCACCGGCCGCGGCCAATCCCACCGTCCACCATCCGACCTTTTTAGCCAGCCGCTCCATCATCGTCGCCGCCAAAACCGCCAGCGCCGGGTAGGCCGGCAACATATACCGCGGCTCGGGTCCGATCATCTCGTCGCGCACGCTCAACCACGTCAAACCCGCCACGTACACACACACCCAAACCGTCAGCACGACTGACGGCCCATTCCACTTCGTTCGGAACATCGCCGCGTACCCAAGCAATAGCACCGGCGTCTGATAGGGAATGCTCACGAAATACGCGTACCACGGCTGCGCGTTCAACAAACGGAACCAGTCCTGCGATCCCACTATTCCCTCGTCCGTCGGCGCAAACAGCGGACTGCCCATCACCCGCCAGATCGTGACAAACCAACCGGCTGACACCAAAACCGCCACGGCCAGGCTGACCCCGACACACGCACCGGCTCCACCCTTCGCGCGCATCCACCAGACGACACCGCCCAAAACCACCAACGTCAGCAGCGCGGCGTTCTTGGTCAACAACGCCAAACCCAACGCCAGCCCACCGGCCGCGCACCACCAACCATTTCCCTGCCGGCACCCCCGCATCACCGCCACCAATCCCGCCGTCACCCACAACGCCAGCAGCGTGTCCGACCACACATGGGAGGCGCTCATCAGCAACGTCGGCGAAAACGCCAGCGCACCGGCCGCCAGCCATCCGACCCGGCAAGATTCGACCTCGCACCCCAGCCAAAACGTCGCCACCACCAACATCAGCCCGGCCAACAACGGCACCACACACGCAAAGAACTGTCCGCTCAACCGGTCACGCCACGGGATTGTTTCGACCTTGTCGTCGGCAACCGCCAACAGCCGGTAGGGTTTCCCGGCCGCAAAGATGGCGTGGCTCCCACGCAACAGTACCGGAAACAGCGGCGGCTGGTGAAACATCGGTTGATCGTAGAAGCCGACACCTTCCCGGTCCAAATAACCGAGCATCGTGCCGCGTTCGCCGGGAACGTGGTGAAACTCGGCAAACCCATTTTGGGCGGTCACGTTGATTTCGCGGAGATTGTAGCCGCCCCGGTCCCATTTCATGGCCAGCGCGACGTACAGGCGTTGATCACCGGCCACGCGCGGCCGCACCAACGATGGCGCCACCAGACCGGTCACCGCCGCGAGGATCAACGCCAGGCACATCCGCGCGTTGTTCATGGTTCCACGATGACTGGCACGCCGACCGTGATCATCTCCGCGAGTCGTCGCGCATCCCAGTTGGCCAATCGGAAGCAACCGTGGCTCTCGGTGCGTCCGATGTCGGCGGGCTTCGGTGTGCCGTGAATGCCAAAGCCCGGCTTGCTCAGGCCGATCCACATCACCCCGACCGGGTTGTTCGGCCCCGGCGGGATGATCAGTTTTTGCCCGATGCCGGCCGCCTCGGGCGACTCAGAAAACAGAGCCGGGTCAAATGTGTAATTCGGGTCCGGCGCGACATTGACGACCTCCAACGCCCCCACCGGCCGCGTCGAAGGATTGCGTCCAATGCTGCAGGGGAAATAGGCTACGAATCGTTCGTCCTTGTCGAAAACAGAGATGAACTTGCCGGACATGTTCACGCGAATCGTCGCGGCGGCGGGCGGGGGGAACCGCGGTTTCACCTGCGGCACACGGACCACGGTGTTGGAGCCGGCCGCGTTCCAATCGAGATCGGGATTCAGGGACTGGATAAATTCTTCGGAGGCGTGAAACTTCTCCGCGACCAGTTCCAGCAAGGATTCGTAAGCCATCGCCGGCACGCTGGCCCGCTCGCGCCAACCTGCCGGGGCGGTTCCGAGCGCCGTGACATCGGCAGCGGTCACGGTGTAGTTGGTGAACGCCCGTTCGGCGAAGGCTGCATCCAGGCCGAGTGATTGCCGGGTCTGCGGACCGACGATTCCGTCGGGGGTCAGGCCGCGCGACTGTTGCCAGGCAATGAGGGCGGCGCGCGTCCGCGGACCGACCTTGCCGTCAATGCCGGCGACGGAGAAATTGAGCTGATCGAGCGCGATTTGCCACACGGCCACATCCCTGTCCGGCACGGTTTGCGCGAAACCCGCGCCGTGGAACAGGGTTGAACCCAGACAAACCAGAATGGCAACGGTGATCCTCATCAGACGGATAGTACCGGGAGCGCAGCGGGGCGGCTACGGGAAAATCACGATTGACTTGCCCAAGTCGAGAAAGCATCATCGCCGCCGTTCGTTACCCAACATTGAGGGAACTTAATCATGCCGAAGCTTCATGTATTGTCCGGAGTATTGGAAGGAAAGGTTTTTGAACTGACCGAGGAACGCATCACGGTTGGTCGCGGTCAGGACAATATGATCCGTCTGGATGACGGCACTATTTCCCATCATCACGCCTTGTTGGTGCTGGAGAACGGCGATTACAAGGTTCGCGACCTCAATTCCACGAACGGCACCCGCGTCAACGGCCTGCGCGTCGTGGAGACAAGAATTCACGACGGCGACCAGGTCCGGATGGGTTCTGTCGAGATGCGCTATGAATCGCTCACGAAGAAGTCGAGTCAGCCGCTGCCGCCTGTGCAAACCGGCATTGATCTGACCCAGCTTGGAAGCGGTAGCACACCGCCCCCCCAATTCGCGCCGGCGTCGCCATTTGCCAAAAAGAAGAAATCCACGTTTGGCGTCGCGCAGTGGATCATCATTGCCCTCGGCGTCATCGCGCTGGCGGTCGTCGTCTTCGTGATCTACAAGCTGACCAGCGTGGCCGCGCCGTAGGACGAGTCCCGAAACCCCGCACGGCGCGCCAGCATCCTTGACAGCGCCCAGCGGCATCGCCACACTGCGTGGCCAATACGGGCATGCAGAATCAGCTTCCCCACGACATCGCCTCGATGAGCCGGCACTTCCGGTTCGCCGGTGACTTCGTGGCGGCAAAACCCTTTGGCAGCGGTCATATCAATGACACGTTCTGCGTTGTGTGCTCAAAGCAGCGGTTCATTCTGCAACGGATCAACCACGCAGTTTTCAAGAACCCGGTCGCGTTGATGGAGAACATCGAACGGGTCACCGAACATGTGCAGGGCAAACTCCCGGATGGCGAACGCCGCGCCCTGCGACTGGTGCGAACACATGCCGGGTCAACCCTCCACCGCGACGCGGGCGGCAACTACTGGAGGGCTTACCAATACATTGACGGAGCGCGCACCTATGATTCCGTCAGCTCGCCCCGGCAGGCCTATGAAGCCGCGCGCGCTTTTGGCCGGTTTCAATGTCAAATCGCCGACCTGCCGTTGCCGAGGTTGCACGACACGATTCCGGATTTCCATCACACCCCCAAGCGTTTCGCGGCTTTCGAATCCGCGCT
>CAZEQV010000144.1:0-8757 GCA_964514435.1 uncultured Verrucomicrobiota bacterium | reverse complement strand
TGGCATATGGGCCCCGGCAAGGGCGTGCAAACCCAGGAACAGTTTGCCCGCTTCGGCCCGGGCGGCCAGGGATAAGCCGAGTTCTTTTGCGGCGGAAGCGGCAGTTATCGGGCGACGTTCGACGGTCTCGGCCAGACCTTCAAGAAACCGCGCACGATTGTGCAGCAGGGCGACCGGATTGCCGTCCAGACCCGCGCGGCGGTGGACTTCATCCGGCGCAACGGGCGCGCGCCGTTCTTTCTCTACCTGGCCTATTACGCGCCGCATACACCGCTGGAGGCGACCCCCGAACAACTGGCCGCGACGCCCGCCCATCTGCCTCTGCGCCGCCGCCATGCGCTGGCGATGCTGAAGGCGGTGGATACCGGGGTCGGGCAGGTACGCGCCGCGTTGCGTGAAGTCGGGGCTGCGGAGAACACGCTCTTGGTGTTCACCAGCGACAATGGCGCGCCGCTGGTCTGCACGATGCCCGATGCCCGGATCGAGTTGCGCGATTACGACGCCGGTTGGAACGGTTCGCGCAATGATCCGTTCCTTGGGGAAAAAGGCATGCTCAGCGAGGGCGCCATCCGGGTGCCGATGATCTGGCACTGGCCCGGCCGCCTGCCCGCCGGGCGCGTGCATCAGGAACCCGTGAGCACGCTGGATATCGTTCCCACGGCGCTGGCCGCCGCCGGGTTGCGGGGCGATCCGATTCTGGACGGGCGGGATGCGCTGCCCGAACTCGCCGGCAAGCCGTCGGCGGAACGAGCGTTGTTCTGGCGGGTCTGGCACCAGACGGCGATGCGGCGGGGGCGTTGGAAGCTGCTGCGCGTCGGCGAGCGCGAGTTTCTTTTCGACCTTGCCGGCAAGGGCGAACAGGCCAATCTCGCCGCGGAACAGGCTGAACGACTCGCGGCGATGAACCGCGAACTGGCCGCGTGGTTGGCGGCGCTGCCGCCGATCCAACAGGTGAATCCCTCTTTCGAGCGCGACATGCACGGGAAATACCGCCATCATTTGCCAGGGTTTTCCAAAACAGAAACGGACCGCGCTATGCCTTGAAGATGCGAATCGGACAGAAACAAAACGGACAGGCGGTTTCCGAATGAAACACAAAGCGGTCGCGATCTTGCTGGCGGCCGGAAACCTCGTTTGCGCCGCCGAGCCGGTGATCTGGCTCAGTCCGAACGCGAGCAACACGCTGCAACTGGTGGAACGCGCGTGGCCGGTGGAGGCCGGCAAAGAGATCGGCGGCGTGAAGTTCTACGTGGACTGGCTCGCTCGCACGCCGGAGACCGACTTGCGCCGGATGGTCGCGCTCGTCAAGGAACGCCAGTTGCGTGTGGCCGTCGAGGTGGGCGGGTTGCTCAACCACGACTGGGGCGACCAGATCGGCGAGCGGTCGGCGGAGACCGAACTGGCGAAGCTGCGCCGCTGGCGCGACGCGGGCGGCCGGCTCGACGTGCTGGAACTCGACGGTGCGATTCGCCGGGCGATGGGGTTTGACGCGTGGGGCCAAGACCCCGCCAAGCGGTTCACCGACTACACGGCGATTGCGCGGGAACTCGACGAGTATCTCTTGCTCGTGGCCAAGGAATTCCCCGAAACGAAGTTCCATCTGCTGGTGAACTTCCCGAACTGGGGCTGGCGGGGCGGGCCGGATTTCCACGCGCGCGGGCCGAACCGGCAGAATTGGGGCGATTATTTCGCGGCGTTGAGTGCCGTGCTGCCGGTCACGCAGGCCACCGGGCCGAAGTTCAGTGTTCTGACGATTGACAACCCGTATGGCTACGCCACCGGCAAGACCGATTGGCTGGGACGCATCGAGGATTTGTGCGCCGTGGCGCGAACCAACGGGCTGGCGTGCGCGTTGATCCTCAACGACGAACAGGGCGGGAAGAAGTCCGATCAAGCCTTTGCCGATGGGACGCTGGCGTATGCAAAGTTGGTGCGCGAGCGCGGGCTGCGCTTCGAGCATCTGATCGTCCAGAGCTGGTATCCGTATCCGAACGAAGTGGTCGGCGACAAGTTGCCGGCCCAGATGGCGGTGGCGGCAGAAGTGGCGCGGTTGTTTCGGGAACCGGCCAGTCAGTGGGCGCGGTTGGAGCAGGAGATTCTGGCGGTGCGCACACCACCGCTGCGTGACGTCGTCACGACTCGCACGATCCGCGTGACCGATTTTGGGGCGCGGCCGGATGACGCGGACGATGACGGGCCGGCGTTTCGCACGGCCATGGCGGCGCTGTGCTCGAACTCGGCGCCCACCACGTTGGTCATTCCGCCGGGCACGTACCGGCTCCAGCCGACCGGCGCGGAGATGATGGCGTTGACGATTACGCACGCGCGCGATGTTGTCGTGGACGGCATGGGGGCGACGATTATCGTCACCGATCCGACGCGCGGGTTCCTGAGTGTGTTGCAGTCGCAGCGGGTCATCGTGCGGGGGTTGACGCTCGATTACGAGCCGGTGCCGTTTTCGCAGGGCCTCGTGACCGGGGTGGATGCTGCCCGCGCGACGTTCACGGTCCGGGTGGCGGACGGGTTTCCGTCGCTGGATGCGCCGTCCATGGCCCACGCGCCGCAGAACTGGGGCTACTTTGTGAACCCGGTCATTCCCGGCCGGCACAAGGACCGCACCGCCTGGCATTTTAGTTCGGACCCGGTCCGGCGCGTCGGCACCAACGAGTTTGCGTTGACGCTGTTGCCGCCGCATCGGCCACAGATCGCACAGGTGGCCGTGGGCGACCGGTATGTGCAGGTCGGACGCTACAATGGCGCGGCGGCGTTCTACTCGGCGTTGTCGGAAGACGTGACGTATGACGGCATCACCGTCTTCGCCAGTCCGGGCGGGGTGTTCATCGGGCAACGGTCGAGCCGGGTGAACATTCTCAACAGCCACGTCCGCATCCGCGCCGGGCGCTGGCAGTCCACCAACAGCGACGCCTTTCACTTTCAGGCGCACCGGGTCGGGCCGTGGATCGAGGGCTGCACCGTGGCCGGGGTCGCCGACGATTGTGTGAACCTCTATGCCACCCCGTTGAAGGTGACCGGCCAACTCTCGCCCACGTCATTCCAGTTGGATGGCCAGCCGCACTGGTGGACCAACCGGCTGGCGGTGGGCGATTCGTTGTACGCCTTCGATCCGCGCGCCGGCCGGGTGCTGGCGACATTTCGCGTGCAAGACTTCGACCTGGCAAACGGCCGGTTGACGGCGGACCGGCCGCTGCCGGCATGGCGAACGGGCACCGACAAGCGAGACGATCATCTCTACAACGACAGCACCTGCTCCGCCTTTTTTGTGATTCGGAGCAACCAGTTCACCAACAGCCGCCGGTACGGGCTGTTCCTCAAGGCGCATCACGGGTTGGTGGAAGACAACCTCTTCACGGGCCTGGCCAGCGACGCGCTCCACGTCGCCAATGAACCGGAGTGGCCGGAGGGACCGCACCCGCACAATCTCATTATCCGCCGCAACGAAATCCGCGACTGCGCCTTTAGCGCGCCGAATCGGAACCAGTCATGGCGCGGCGCGATCACCATCGCTTCGCGCCGGTTTGACGCCGCTTCCACCAACGCTACCGCTGCGGTCCGCGACATCCTCGTGGCCGGCAACGCAATCGCCGCGTGGCAAAGCGTGACAGTTGTCGTCCGCGATGCTATCAATGTCGTCGTGACCAACAACAACCTTCAATCGGCGGGCCGCCCGCTCGTGGGTGCGATCCGTTGGGATGCGTGGCACGGGCAGGGAATCGCCGGGCAAGCGGTCGAGCGGACCCTTACCGCCGCCAAGTACCATGACCGTTTGCCGTTCTTCGCGACGGTGGCGACCAATGGCACGGTGCGCTTCCGCAACGACGCGCCGGGCGTGATGGACCGGGAAATTGACTACGCGCGTCAGGCCGGTTTGGATTTTTGGGCGTTCGTCACCTATGACGTGCAGCATCCCGGCGACCCGATGGGATTGGGGTTGCGCCAGTATTTGGCCAGCGCGCACGCCGGCAAGCCGCGGTTCTGCCTCATCGTGGAAATCGCCCGCTGGACCAATCTGACCGGCTATGCGGAGTTGGTGCGGCACGAGAAATACTTGCGGCTGGCCGATGGCCGTCCCGTGGTGTTCACGCTCTTCTCGCAAAACTTTGACGAGGCGGATCTACGGCAGCGGCTGGCGGACTTTCGCGCACTGGTGGATCCGGAGCCGTTTATCGTTGGCATGATCTTTCACCCGCCGCAGGCAGCGCGGAACGCCACGGCGTTGGGGTTGGATGCCATTTCGACCTACGCGCATCCGGGCGGGAAACCCAATGGCGCACCGTTTGCCGAATTGACCCGGCAGGCTCGCCGTCACTGGGACGCTTCCGCCAAGAACGGCGGGCCGGTCGTGCCTTTGGTGTCGTTCGGTTGGGACGGTCGGCCGCGCACGGATAACCCCGTGCCGTGGGTCAAGAATCCCGTGCCCGATTATTTCGAGGCCGGCACACCCGCAGAACTGGCGGATCAAATGCGCCAGGCATTGGATTGGATGCGGGATAATCCCACGGCGTCTTCGCCGAGGTTGGTGTTGATCTACGCTTGGAACGAGTTCGACGAGGGCGGCTGGCTGTGTCCAACTTTGAGCGCGGACGGCGCGCCGGACACATCACGAATCGAGGCGTTGGGGAGTGTGCTGCGGGACCATTGCCGTGAACCGGGGCAAGCCGACATTCCGAAGTCAGGCGGGCGGGGCAAGCTCAAGCAAGAGAAGGATCGGTAGTTGAGCGAAAGGCGACCGAGCATCTTGCTCTTCATGAGCAACGATCATGCGGCGCACGCGATCAGCGCCTCTGGCAGTCAGTTCAACCAGACCTCGCACTTCGACCGACTGCAAACGGAATACGCTGACGCCTCCCTACATCCGGCGCCCACGGTGACATCATGAAAACACTGCTTACTGGATTGGCTGCCACGGTCTGTGTCGGGACACACGGCGCCGAGCATCCGCGCTTGTTCTTTGGCCGCACGGATGGAGCGGAACTCCGCCAGCGCGCGGCGACACCGGAAGGCCGGATCATCGTGAAACAGCTCCACGAACTGCTGGCCCATCCGCCGTCGCTGGAACAATCCCAGACGGGCGACACCCGTCGCGCCGGGTTGTGGGCCGCGGGGCAGGCGTTCGCCTACACGCTCAGCGGCGACGCCAAGGATGCCGAGGCGGCGCGGCGGATCGTGCAGCAGTGCATCGCGATGCCGGTGATCAACATGCCGGAGTTGCGGCGCGGCACGCGCTACATGGGTTTGGCCATCGCTTACGACCTTTGTTACGACGCTTGGCCGGCCGAGTTCCGCGAACAGGTCGCCCGTTATCTCGCCGTGCGCGCCGACGGGTTGTTGACGCGCCGCGAGGGTGTGAAGGCCAGTGACAATCCCGCGCCGCAGAGCAATCACAACGTGGAAGGCCGCACCCAAATGGGAGTCATCGCGCTGGCGATCCACGGCGATCCGGGCGCGGGCGACAAAACCGGCGAGATCATCGCGGCCGCGCGCCGCGACCTCGATGGCTGGTTGCGCGAGGCGATTGGCGACCGGGGGTTCGGCGGCGAGGGCGAAGCGTTCACGCTCAACTGTCTCAACTGGGGCGTCGCGCAATTTGTCGTCGCCCACGAGCGCGTGCTCGGCGAGCCGGCCACGAAGAACGAAGCCCTCCGCTGGATTCTGCCGCTGGTGATGATGCGAGTGGTCGGAAACGACCTGCCGTATCACGGTCCCCAAGTCGCGCAGTGGACCGGCAGCAAGGAATACGGCTGCGGATTCTGGGGATTCGGCAACGCGTTGATCCCGGCCGCGTTGCAGCCCGCATGGCGGACGTTTGTGGCGGACCGGTTTGGCCAGACCTTCCCGTTGGTGCATCCGGCCGAGGCGATCTGGCTGCTCGTCGGCGCGCCGTGGACCCAGGCCGGCCGTCCTTTGGAGGGAATCTTGCCGCGCGCCGTGTGCGATCAACGCAAGGGGTTCGTCATGTTCCGCGACCGGTACGGTGACGCCGACGATCTGCTCGTGACCGGCTACTTCCACAGCGACCCGAAACGGGCAAGTTGGCGATGCCGGCCGGCGGTGCACATCTGGGGTCGCGGCCAGCAGTGGCTCAAGTTTGACCCGACGCGCACCACCGATGACCGGCAACCCGGCCCGCAGATCACGAAGTTTGACCCTGCCGGTTCCATCACCGCCGGGGCGTTTGCGATGCAAGTGAACTTCCCGTCGCTGACGTGGACCGATGCCACCCCGGCGCCGCTGCCGCTGGAAACGACGTTGCCGGTCACGCTGGCGGCGGATGGCCGGTCGTTTGTGATCCGGGGTACAAATGGCGCGACGCTCCACGGCACGCTGGACGTGCCCGCCGATGGCCGGTGCGTGTTCGCCAACAACGAACTCGCCCTGCCGGCCGGGGCGCAAGTCACCATCACCATCCAGGAGAAACAACGATGAACATCAACCCATTCACCCGCAAACCCATGTTTGCCGGACTCGTGGCCGTTGCCGTAACAAGCCTCACCATGACCGCGCACGCCCAAGCCCTCAAACCGATCACCGACATCGCTTACCTGCCGGCCGACCGCGCGGAGAAGCTCGACGTGTATCTGCCGGCCAACGCGAAGGCGGACGCCAAGTTGCCGGTTGTCATTTTCATCCACGGCGGCGGCTGGGCGGGCGGCGACAAGGCCGATACGCGCTCGAAGAACCTCGCCCGCGTGTTGACCGACGCCGGCTACGTGTTCGTCAGCATCAACTACCAACTCGCGCCAGCCGGCCAAGGGAGTTACCACGCCAACCTGAAAGCCTCGTTCCCGCAAAACCTCAAGGACTGCAAGGCGGCGGTCCGGTTCATCCGCGACAACGCGGCGAAGTACCACGCCGATCCGCAACGCATCGCGGTGATGGGCGCGTCAGCGGGCGCGCATCTCGGCGCGTTGGTGGCGTACACCGATCCGAAGGATGAATTCGGTGACATCGCCGGCAAGGTGCAGTGTTTCGTCGGGTTGTATGGCATCTACGACTGGGGACTGTTTCAGAAAAAGAACATCACGACGGACGCCGACAGCGAGCTGGCGAAGAAGGCGTCGCCGTTGACCTACCTGGACAAGGATGACCCGCCGACCTATGCGATTCACGGAACCAAGGACATTCATGTCCGGCACGACCAGACCGAGACACTCGGCGCGAAGCTGAAGGAGTTGGGCGTGGCGCATCAGGTTGTGATCGTGCCGAGCGCGCCGCACAGTTTTGATTTCAACCTGAAACTCCACGATCTCAAAGGCGACGTGCTGCCGTTCCTCGCCCATCACCTGAAAGGCGGAAAGTAGAATGGACCTGATTCGTCATTGGTTTGGCCAAGAAAACATCCAGCGCGACTGGGAGCGCGTCCGCCGGTTTTGGAACGGCGAGGGCCGCTGTCTCGCCAATATCACCCTCGGCGCGCATCGGCCCCGGCAGGACACAACCGAGGAAGCGCGCTTTCCGTTGCACCGGGCCAGCCTTGAACAACAAGCCCGCGTGCCCGGCCTCAACATCCCGTCCGTGTTCAGCGACTACGGCACTGTCAGCAACCCGAAGTATTGGGGCGGCGAACTCATCGTCGCCGCCGAGAGCGGCAACCCGCACATTCATCCCGCCGCGACCTCGCTCGCCGACGCGCTGAAGTTGTCGCCCCGGTCCGTGGACGATCCGACGATGGACGGCGCGAAGGCGCTGCGGCTGTTCAACCGGTTGCGCGCCGAACTGCAAACCGACTTGCTCTGGCAACGCACGCTCGACCCGTCCGGCCCGCTCAACACGGCGTCGTTGATCCTCGATCAGCAGGAACTCTACATGGCGATGGCCGAGGAGCCGGCGGCGGTCCACGAGTTTCTGGGACGGGTTGCCGACTTCGTGATCGCGCTCTGGCGTTATCAGATGCAGGCCAGCGGCAACCGGGTCGTCGGTTCCATCTGGCCGTATATCGTGTTTCCGCAGGACCTCGGCATCGTTGTCACCGAAGATCTGATGCCGTTGTTGTCGGCGAACCAATACGGGGAATTCGGGCTGCCAATCTTGCGGCGGATCGTGGCGGAGTTTGGCGGACTGGCGATTCATTGCTGCGGGAAGTATCCGCATCAGGTGCCGCACCTGCGGGCGCTCGGTCCGGCCCTGCGGGCGATTGAGTTTCATCATCCCTACACGACCATCGAAGAACTGGCGCCGTTGGCGGAGCACACCGTCTTCATTCCGTATCTGGCCGGCGACAAACAGGACCGTTTCAAGGATGGCTTGGAGTTTTATCGGTGGCTGCTTGCGGAAACGCCGTCGCACTACCGGTATTGGTTCGCGCTGCTCGACGACAACGACGCCACGCGGGCGTTCGTCGCTGAAGTTAACCGCCACGCAAAATGAAAGCGCCCAATATCCCTTTCCTGATGGCCGAGCAGTGGCGCTGGGATTGGCTGGGCTACATGGGCGCGGGCTTCGTCCGCACCCCGCACCTCGACCGGCTCGCCGGGCCGCGAATCTCTTGGAGTCTCTCGTTCTCTCCGCCAACCCAACACACACCAGCTTGAAAAAGGCGTCCGTGGACCGGCGGGGGGCGGTGCGGCCACGCATGTTATGACGGGAACGCCACGGGGCAATGGTTTCGTACAAGGGAACTGCGGGGGAAACGTGTCGGAATGGTACTTGTTGAGAATGTCGGGGGAAGTGATGCGGCCATCGCCCCATTTTTCCAACGAGTGACCGACCATTGCCAGTTGAGGTAACAGAAGGCTTTGA
>CAZEQV010000143.1:0-8762 GCA_964514435.1 uncultured Verrucomicrobiota bacterium | reverse complement strand
CCAAAAACAAAAGGGGCGCGAACTTGTCGCACCCCACTCTGAGGCACCGCGAAGCGCCTATCGCAAAGGTGACAGCAAGCCGCGCCCGTTGGGGCGCGTGCCATGCTGGCTTTGCGATAGGACGGTCGTGAAAATTCGCGGTTTTCGCTCGGACCGTAGCCGTGGCTACACGAAACTATTTTTGGTTATTTGTTCGTTAGGATGTGACTGTTCCTTTCATCGGCGGCGAGACTACCACTCGACTTTTCATATGCAAGCCTCGGGCGAATCTTGAAACTGCCGCCATAGAATAAGCCCTGTCAAAGCTCTCTAAACCGTTTCGTCCTGAGACCATATAGCTTCGCGTATGTCCGGCGAGGAGCTCTGGAGGGCCACGCACCGTGGTGGGCGAAGGGCGCAGACGGACGCGACAGAGCGCGTTCCTCCAAAGACTACGTTAGATATGTTCCCTAGTTTTCGCTCCTGGCTTTCTGTCTTTGCCGTTCGCGCGCGCCGGCGGCTGTGTTGTGGCGCAAGGAACGCCGCGAGAGCTGGCAAGTGCCGGCAAGGTGTCGCACACGGCGAAGTTCTTGAGGCAGCACATTCGCAGGTCTGAATAGGTTGGTGAATTGGGCGAACTTTTGTCGCCCGAATATGAGAGGAATCTTCGCTTCTTCCAAAGATACGCGGCGCGGTTTGATTGAATGGCGGCAGAGCCGTGATGCACTCGTCCTGGCGGTTCTGTTCGGATAATTGCTTCCGCTCGGATGGTGCGCGTGCTATACACGCGGCTCATTTTTCCAAGGAGGTATGTGTGTCATTTGAGAGCGGGTCAATTGGGTTTCGGATGTTTTATGTGGGGCGCGAGTTTTCCAAGGACGCGGTGAAGATGTTTGGCCGGTACGCGGCGCCGACGCTGGATCAACTGGGGACGGATCCGGTTCATGGATGGGTGGGCGGACGGCATTTGCTGGATGTGCCGATCACCGAGAACAACGCGTTCTTCGGCGGCCATCTGCGGCTGATTCTGATGAAAGCGGAACGCAAGGTGCCGGCCGCATTGTTGCGTGCGGAGTGCATGTTGGAGGAACTCGCGCACATGCAGACCGAAGGGAAACCGTTTGTGGACCGCAAGACCCGCAGTGAAATCCGCAAGGAAGTGTTGAACCGTCTGCTGCCGCAGATGCCGCCGACTTTGAAGGGCATCTCGTTTGTGCATGAGGAGCGCGCCGGTATTGTTTATGCCACAGCCACGTCGGAAAACCAGATGGACGCCTTCTGTGTGAACTTCCAGAAGGCGACCGGGTTGGACTTGACGCCGGTGACGGCGGACACGTTGATTGCCAAGCTTCGCAAGGTCAATCCGCGCGACTTGTCGCTGACCAGTTTTTCGCCGGAGGTGCCGGATGAAGAGATGGAGGACACGCCCGGTCAGGACTTTCTGACCTGGCTGTGGTTTGCGTCCGAGGCGCGGGGCGGCATCTTCAAGAGCAAGGATCATGGGAACTTCGCCGTCGCGCTGGAGGGACCATTGGGATTTCAGCGCTCTGGTGCGGGCGCCCATGAGATCACGTTGCGCAAAGGTTTGCCCACCGTGAGCGCGGAGGCGAAGACGGCATTGTTGTCGGGCAAGAAGCTGCGGCGCGCCCGGTTGATGCTGGGATGCGAGGAGGAGGCTTGGGCGTGGACGTTGGACGCCGACACGTTTGTGTTTCGCGGCCTGAAGTTGCCGGAGCCGAAGGAGATGCTGGATCCGTCGTCGAGGTTTCAGGATCGGATGATCAAGCTGGGAATGTGCCGCGAGTTCGTATTCGAACTGTTTGGGCGATTTTTGAATGACCGGTGCGACGCCAAGAAATGGTCGGCCACGAAGAAGGAGATTCATCAGTGGGTGATGGATCGCGACACCAAGAAGTGACCGGCCAGAATGGCTACCCGAGAAACGAACAGATGTACTCGCACGGACTGTTGGTCACTTCGATATCGAAACCGGATTTGGCGGGCACTTCAAAGGCCTGACCGGCCGTGTAGTTGCGCCATGTGGATTGAGTGTCGAGTTTCACGCGGCATTGCCCGGTGGTGATTTCCATGCGTTCGGCTTTGTCGGTGCCGAAGTGAAACGTGCCGGGATAAACCAAGCCGATGGTTTTCTTTGAGGAATCCGGAAACAGGACGGTGTGGCTGACGACCTTGCCGTCGAAATAGACATTGGCCTTGGTCAGGACAGTAACCTTGTCGAATTGTCGCGGGATGCTTGACATGAGAGGTTTTGTAAGGGTTGACGGCCAGAGAACGCAAGCTTCGAGAACCTCAAAACTGTTTCATGCGCGACAACGAGAAGTCAACCAAGCCGGGCCAGAGGCGTTTAGCGATGGCACCGACCTTGGCCGGCAGGGTGAGGACCACTTCGCGGCGGCGACGCCGGCAGGCTTGCACAAGGGCGGCGGCTGCTTTGTCGGGCGATTGCGCCTTCATGTTTTTGTGGACGCGAGCCGGGCCTCCATAACGGATCATGTTGTCGAAGAAGGGCGTATCGGTGTAGCCGGGCATGATGAGAATGACATCAATGCCGGTGCCGTGAAGTTCCAAGCGTAGAGAATCGGAGAACGCGCGGATGGCGAATTTGCTGGCGCTGTAGATGGAATTGTTGGGCGTGGCAATGAGGCTGAGGATGCTGCCGATGTTGACGATTTGACCGCGGCCTTGCCGGCGCATGTGGGTCAGGACGGCGCGTGTGCAACGCAGTGTTCCAAAGAAATTGGTCTCCATGAGCTGATGCGCATGTGACAGATCGAGGTCTTCGACGGCAGCGCGCATTCCAAAGCCGGCATTGTTGACGAGGATGTCAATGCGGCTGAATCGTTCGATGGTGGCGGTCACGAGCTGTTGGACATCAGCGTCGGATGTCACGTCGGCCGGTATGATGTGAAATTGGAGTTGGTGTTGCGGATGCGCGGCCGCGAACTGTTCGAGACGTTGTCGGTTGCGGGCGGCGAGGACGACGTTGGCGCCGGCGCGGGCGAAGGCGAGGGCGGTGGAGGCGCCGATGCCGCTGGAGGCGCCGGTGACGATGACGGTTTGGTTGTGCAGCGATGTCGGCATTGGTCAAATGGATGCGAGATGGTATAGTGTGCATGTTGGATAAACAATCGTCACGATGAACCATATTTTCCCGCGAACGGCTCAAGAAATCTTGGTGATCGATGACGAGAAGGATTTGCTGGAGATCATCCAACAAGCCCTGAGCGACGCTGGTTACGTGGTGCGGGTGGCGACGACCGGCAACGATGGGTTGAAGTTGTACGAGAAACGCAGCGCGAAGATTGGGTTGGTGTTGCTGGATTATTTGTTGCCGGATCTGACGGGTGATTTGGTGTTGGAGCATATGCAGGTGGTCAATCCGTACGTGGCGGTGATTTTGATGACGGGCGCCGGGGATGAAGTGCGTCGAAAGAGCTTTGCGCAAGGTTTGCGGGGCTGTTTGATGAAACCGTTTTACATGGCGGACTTGCTGGAGCGGGTGCGCGAGGAGTTGGGGTATCCGGACCAGCCGAAATAGGTGAAAGGACAAGACATGAAGATGGAATGCAACATAGACAAGCGCGGACGCGTGGCTCGGATTGTGGTTGGCAGTTTGTTTGATTTGGTGGGGACCGGTCTGGTGGTGTGGGGCTTTTTGCAGGGTCGTCTGGCCATGATCATTGGCGGCGCGGCCATGGCGGCGGCGGGTGTCTTCATGATCTTCGAGGGAGTGAAAGGCTGGTGTGCCGCTCGGGCGATGGGGATCAAGACGCCGATGTGACGGTTTTGCGCGCTTGCGCGTGGCGGTGGCGTTCAATAACCTGATGGCCAATGGAACTTTCGACTTCGGGACAGAGTCGGCCGCGCAATGTGGACTGGAAACGCGCGGCGGCCCTGTTGTATGGCGACTGGGGCACGAGCAAGGCCTACGTGCCCGGCATCGCCTTCGCCGTGGCTGCAACGTGGGTCGGATCTTCGTATGCCTCATTTTGGGTGGTGTTGCCGGTCAGCTTGTTGACCGCGTTGGTGGGCATCAACTACATGTGGGTCTGCAAGTATTTCCCCGAAGGCGGAGGCGTCTATTCCTCCGCCAAGGCGCATTCCAAGTATCTGGCGTTGATTGGCGGGTTTCTGTTGGTGGCCGATTACATCGTCACGGCGTCGCTGAGCTGTTTTGAAGCGTTTGTGTATTTGAACTTCAGTTACGAGGACGCCAAGAGATGGGCGATTTTGACGATCTTCATCATCGGGGTCATCAACTTCTTTGGGCCCCGGCATACCGGTACGATTGCCATGGGTTTTGCCATGGCCACAGTGATCGTGGTGGGAATGTTGGCCGTGACGTGCATCCCGCAAATACCGGTGGCGCTGGCCAACATTGAGCGTCCCGCCGGCTCAGGCATGAACCTGTGGATCGCGTTTTCGGGGGCGATCTTGGCGCTGTCGGGCGTCGAGGCTGTGGCCAACATGACTGGGGTCATGCACCCGGATGCCGGTTGCACGCCCGGCCATCCCAAGGTGGTGAAGACTTCTCGCAAGGCCATCCTGCCGGTCATGGTGGAAGTGGTGATCTTGACGGCATTGTTCGGGCTGACGATGAGCGCCATTCCCAACATGGATGCCAAGGAGCATGAAGGCGACATGCTTCGGCACATGGCGTACGTGTTTGTGGATCAACCCGCGCAACAGATTTCCTGGCTCGGCTGGCTGGCGGAGAAGAATCCATTTTCATGGCTGGTGGGGCTGGTGTTGGGCGGGCTGCTGCTGAGCGCCACCAATACGGCCATCGTGGCATTGGTCAGCGTGTTGTTCTTGATGGCCAAGGACGGCGAGCTTCCCAAGCCGTTTGCGATGTTGAATCGTTTTGGCGTGCCGTGGATCATGATGCTGATCGCCATCCTGGCCCCGATCCTGGTGATTGATGTGCAGGGCACACAAGACGCCGTTCATGGGCTCGCGTCGCTGTACGCGATCGGAGTCGTGGGCGCGATCGCCGTCAACCTTGGGTCGTGCGCGTTCAATTTCCGTCTGCCTATGCTGCGGTACGAACGCGGCACCATGATGGTGACGTTTGTGGTCATGGCCGCGATCTGGATCACGATCGGAATCGTCAAACCGTATGCCCTGCTGTTTGCCGTGTGCGTCTTGCTGTTCGGTTTTCTGGCGCGCGGACTGCACAAGGGGTTCCGGCTCCCGGCCGTGCTGACGCGCGGTGGTCTGGGAAAAACATTGTTCCCGGAGGCGATGGCGCGACTCGAAGCCGGTGCCGAAGAAGAATCCGCGCCGGCCTCCCTGCTGAAACAACTCGGCTCTGATCGTCCCGTCACGGCGATCATGGTGGCCGCGCGCGGCGTGACACCGACCTTGCGGTACGCGGTGGAACAGGCTCGCCTGCATAACGCCCAGCTTTTTATCCTGTTCGTCCGCGAAGTGTTCACCACGATCCCCGTTTCTCAAAGCGAGCAGGATGATCCCGAAGCCATGGCGGTTTTCAAGGCTGTGCGCGCCATCACCGAAGGCATGGACGTGACCACGATTTATGCGGTCAGCGATGACACGGCGTGGACGATTGCCGACAACGCCGCCATTGCCGGTGTGGATATGTTGATTCTCGGACACTCCCGGCGCGCGGCGGTCACGCGCGTGTTGCGCGGCGATCTCATGCAACAACTCGGTTCGTTGCTGCCGGAGGAAATCCGGCTCGTGATCGTCGGCTGAGAATCTTCCATCCCAGCCCGCCGTCGTGTGACGGATGATTTGCCAATCGAGCCGGTTCGCGGTAGGTACGAGGCGCCCCGTGGAAAGGTTTCTTGATGAGTTCGAATGGTTCGAAGGCGGGCGCGTTCCTGGCGCAGCGGCGCGAGATGTTGATTGCGGCGCTGGCCATTGTTGGCATGGTGGCGCATTTGCTGTCGCGGTTCTTGTGGAAGTTTCCTGAGCCGGTCAGGAACTGGCCGTTGTGGGTGGCGTTGGTGTTGGGGGGCGCGCCGCTGGTCTGGGAATTGTTGATGAAACTTTTCCGCCGGCAATTTGGCTCGGATCTCCTGGCCGGCATCTCCATCGTCACGTCCGTCATTCTGGGCGAGTACCTGGCCGGCACGTTGGTGGTGCTGATGTTGTCGGGCGGGGAGGCGTTGGAGGCGTACGCGGTGCGCAGCGCATCGTCGGTGTTGCAGGCGTTGGCAAAACGAACGCCTTCCGTGGCGCACCGCAAGACGGATTCGCACATGGAAGACGTGCCGCTGGATCAGATTGTCGTCGGCGATACGATCTCGGTTTTTCCCCATGAGATTTGTCCGGTGGACGGAACGGTGCTGGAGGGGCACGGGGTGATGGATGAATCGTACCTGACCGGCGAACCCTACATGATGTCGAAGACGCCGGGCGCAGGGGTGTTGTCGGGGGCGATCAACGGGGAATCGGCATTGACCATTCGGGCGGACAAGCTGGCGAAGGATTCCCGGTACGCCAAGATCATGGAAGTGATGGAGTCGTCGCAGCAGCAGCGTCCCCGGTTGCGTCGGCTGGGGGATCAATTGGGGAGCGTGTACACGCCGATTGCGGTGGCGATTGGGGTGGCGGCGTGGGCGAGCAGCGGCGAGGCGATTCGGTTTCTGGCGGTGATGGTGGTGGCTACGCCGTGTCCGTTGTTGATTGCGATTCCGACGGCGATCATCGGCTCAATTTCCTTGGCCGCCAAGCGCGGCATTATTATCAAGGATCCGGTGGCGTTGGAGAAGGCGCCGACGTGCCGCACGTTGATCTTTGACAAGACCGGCACGCTGACGTACGGGGAGCCGAGTTTGGTCGGGCAGACGGTGATGAACGATTTTGAGCCGACGACCTTGTTGTCATTGGCGGCCAGTTTGGAGCAATACTCGAAGCATCCTTTGGCCGCGCCGATCATGGACGCGGCCCGGCGAGCGGCGGTTGTCGTTCACGAGGCCAGCGAGATCAGCGAGCGACCGGGCGCGGGTTTGACCGGCACAGTGGCCGGCAAGGAGGTGCAGATCACCAGCCGGCAAGGTTTGTGGCGGAGCCGGCCGGATTTGGCGGCGATGTTGCCGGCGGCGGCCGCGGGCGGGATGGAATGTGTGATTGTGGTGGATGGACGGGTGGGCGGTGTCTATTGGTTTCGGGACAAACCCCGTCATGAGGGCGCGGCGTTCATTCGTCATCTCGGTCCGAAACATCAGTTTGACCGGGTCTTGCTGGTGTCGGGAGACCGGGAATCAGAGGCGCGATATTTGGCGAAACAGGTGGGCATCCAGCACGTGTATGCCGGGCAGAGCCCCGAACAGAAATTGGAGATTGTGCGGAAAGAGTCGGAGGGAGTGAACACGATTTTTGTGGGCGATGGTATCAACGACGCGCCGGCGTTGATGTCGGCGACGATCGGTGTGGCGATGGGACAGAACAGCGATGTGACGACGGAAGCGGCGGCGGTGGTGATCATGGACAGTTCGTTGCAGCGGGTGGATGAGTTCATGCACATCAGCAGCCGGATGCGTTCGATTGCGTTGCAGAGCGCGGTGGGCGGGATGGTGTTGAGCGTGGTGGGAATGGGATTCGCGGCGGCGGGCTGGCTGCCGCCCGTGGCCGGTGCGGTGTGCCAGGAGATCATTGATGTGGCGGCGGTGGCCAATGCGTTGCGTGTGGCCTGGCCGCCGAAATCGCTGACGGATTATTGAGGTCAGCGAACGGAGAGGACTTGGAAGGCGCGCACGGGACCTGACGACGCGAGTGTGACGCGGTCACCGGCTTTCTTGCCCATCAGTTCTTTTCCCAAGGGTGATTCAGGCGTGATCACGAGGATTTCCTTGCCGGCCACGGTGACTTCGGTTCCGCCGGCGCGTGGGCCGATGAAGTAGCGGATGCGTTCGCCGTTCATTTCCAGTTCCACCAGGGCGGTGAGGTCAATGGGAGATTGGTCGGTGAACTTGGCCGGTTGAAGGGACTGATACAGCGCGAGGGCTTCTTCGGTTTCTGTGGCTTTGCGGGCTTGTGAACTGGCCAGGTAAGCGGTTTCGAGGGCGCGCGTGTCGTACTTGTCCTCGGCCTTGTTCTGCTCGTCGGACGCGTCGGCGTGCATGGTGCGCGACGCGCCGGCCAAGTTGTCGAGCGTTCGTCCCAGCTGCAGGATGATTTGTCTGATGACGGCTGATTTGCTGGTCATGGCGGCCGATGTCAGGATCAGGACAACCGATAAACGATACGGGCCTTGTCCATGTCGTAAGGGGTCATCTCCATTCTGACGCGGTCGCCAACGACGAGTCGGATGAAGCGTTTGCGCATTTTGCCTGAGATATGCGCGAGGACTTGATGCTTGTTGGCCAACTCCACATGGAACATGGTGCCCGGCAACACGGATTTGATTGTGCCTTCAACGTCAACCACTTGATTCATAGCCGATCCTTTTTGTTGTTTCTGCCGCTGCTGTCGCAGGTTTCAAAGGACAGGCTTTGAACCCGGTGTGAAATGGGCGTGAATTGTGACAGCTCAACACCATAATGCAAGTCGGGATTCCATTCGAGCCATCGTTGGGGCTCGCTCACGCTTCGCTGGCGCGAATGAACTGGCGGTAGAGTTCGGCGTAGGCGCCGCCGGCTTCGAGCAGTTCGTTGTGGGTGCCGCGTTCGATGATCCGGCCTTGATCCAGCACCAATACTAGATCAGCGTGCCGGATTGTGCTGAGCCGGTGCGCCACCACAAAACTGGTGCGCCCCTTGAGAAGTGTGGTGAGCGCTTTTTGGATGCGGGCC
>CAZEQV010000142.1:0-8800 GCA_964514435.1 uncultured Verrucomicrobiota bacterium | reverse complement strand
CCGAAGAATGTCCCCAGAATGGCGCCAAACGCAGCCGTGATGCCACCGACGGCGACACCGAGGGCGGCGACAGTGCCAATATCCATCTTCTTGGCGGCTGGCGGAGCAGGCGGCGTAGTCTTGTCAATGTTCGCCGCGGCCGCGGCGGCGGCGGCGAGCTTTTGATCCGCGGCCGCGTCGGCCGCGGCGGCGCGTTTGGCGATCATGTCTTCCACCATCCGCAGGAACTTCTTGTAAGGAGACCAGAACGCCTGACGGATGCTGATGGGGTTGTCCACGATCTTGACGATGGTGGCATCCCAGTCGCGTCCCAGTCGGTCATAGAAGATCCCGTTGCGTCCCACCATCAGGTTGTCGGAGTCGCCGTCAGTGAACGCGGCGGCAATGGTCATTTTCTCGCCGGTGGATTTGCGGACGCAGTCGCAATACGCCAGATAGGCGCGGCTGAGGCCGGCCATGGTGGCGTGTTTGGCCATGTCATCCACGCGGATGCAAAGGTCGCAACTGCGTTGATCGAGGTACAGCGTACCGGCTTGGAAGATGGATTTCTTGCGGCTGTAGAAATCACGGAAGCTGACGTAATTGTTGATGAGCTTGTACAGGTCCCGGTGATAGCGCACGAGTTTGTCCACGGCGGCGATGGAATTGGCTTCGGGTTCAAGCGCCTTGTCCTTGGCGATGAGGGCCGCGATGGCATCTTTGCTCTTGCCGGCCAAAAGGGCGTTGATGCGCGCCAGGCCGAGAGGTTCCACGGATGCGCCCGCCTTGCCGGATTGCCAAGCTTCGTAAGGCGCGAGCTTGGCGATAATGGCGTTCCAGTCTGCCTCCGTCAAAACCGTCTTGTCTCCCATCAACGGTTTCACGGCATGAGTGACGAGGTCGTTGATGGCGCCCACCCAAGCGGGATTGACGGCTTCCTTGAGCGGCAGCGGCTTGCCGGCTTCGATGCGGGCAAGCGGGAATCCGGCCACCTCGGCGGCGGTAATGGTCAAATCCTTGGCGGCCAGTGCGAGGTATTCGGTTTCCTGCCGGTTCAATGCGCCAAGCGCGCGCGCGTCAAACGCCGCCAGCCGGCAACGGGCGAAATAGTCATCCACCTTGGCGCGCACCGCTTTCACTGAGGCGACTGCGGCAGCGGTCTTGTCGCCCAGTGGCAGCACGGCCGCGTCTTCCACCGATTTCTTTGACCAAGCGGCGAAGGCTGCGGCATTGGCATAGAATTGATCGAGCTTGGCTTGCGTGATGCCGGGCTTGCCGCTGCGGTCGGGTTCGCTGCCGAGACAGGCGATGATGTTGGCGATGACGGTTTGCGTTTCGGCATCCTCGGCCGCATCAGCCGGCAGGATGCCGTCGCCGTTGAACTTGGTTTGAGCGAAGATTTTGACCGTGTCGGAAGTGTCCTCCACGCTGATCTGCGCGGCATTGGCTTTGCCCAGGTTGGCGAGGATTTGTTTGGCGGAGGCGAGCAACGCTTTGCCCTCGGCCGTTGCGTCGTTGATGGCAGCCAGCGGCAATGCGGACGCCGGTTTGGTCAGGATGCCGGGATCCTTGAGGCAGGAGGCAGCCCACTTGGCGGCGGCGATGATCTCCGGTGCGCGGATTCGGCCGTCCTTGTCGGTGTCAATGATCGCCAGTGTCTTGGAGTCGAACTCCAGTCCCTGCGTGGGGCAGGCGAGGGCGACCCAAAGCTTTTGATCAAGAGCGTCGAGATTCATCAGATCGCTGCCGGAATCAAGGCGGGTTTGATCAAAGCCGCCGGCGCGAAAGAAGTTCCATGTATGAGTGCTCATTGTTTTCTCCAGTTTGAGGTGATTCTATGGGGCGCGAGTTGATTTACAAGTTTGCGTTTTCCAGTGATTCACGAATGCCATTAGCGGACGGATTGGCGGATGGATTCGGCCCGCCTGTTGATTTCGGTCAGCAAGCCCGTGTTGGTCGTGCATTCGGTGTCAGTCTGGTCAACCAAACCGTACGTGACCGGATCGTGTTCTTTGTGGACCCATCGGTACCACGTGTAGCCAACCAGACCGGGGTGCGTGAACGCTCGTTCCAAGGATTCACGTCCCTTTTCCTTCATGGCTTCCACACTGTCAGTACGGACGGAGGCTTTTCCCTGGCTGTCGCGGCGGATGAAATAGGGGGAGGCCCAGGAGAATTCGCCGTTGAGCACCGGCATCTTGTGCGCTCGATGGTAGATGTCTACGCGCTCATGGAAATTATCCCGGTAATTGTTCGCGCTGATCACATCCACGTACGGAGGCCGGCATTCATCCAGCACAACGGGGCCGGGCGGTCCGCCAAACCGGCAACCGAGTATGAGATGGTGCGGATCATGGCGTCGGATTGCCTCCGCCGTGAGTCGAAAGTACCGACGGGCTGTCTGGCGCAGAAACTCACGATCATCGGCCGCGTAACCGCGCGATGTGATCGCCGTGCCGGCTTTCGTCAGCTTGATGATGGTTTCGCGCGATTGGACCGGCAGTCCCCATGCCTTGGACAGTTCCGGAAGGCTGTTGCCATGACGCTGCAGCGCGAACTCCCAAGCGGCGCGTCGGGCGGGTTGGTCTTTTTCGAGACTGATGCATTGCTGGAGCAGGGAAGGTCGCCCCTCGGGTGTCAGTGTCGGTTCCAGCTCATCCACGCCCTTTTCGCGCTCGGACTGGCCCCAACTCAGTTCGTTGTCGGTGAAATAGCCGACGAGCCATTTGCTGTTTCGGCGCGGCGCGCAGATCTTGGCCGCCCAGCGATCCATGGCCGCTGCGCACTCCGGATCCCACACATCCGGCAATCTTACTCCCTTCGTAGTCGACCGGATCTGGGGAACAAAAAAATCAAAGTCGAGAATTTCGGTGTACGGCATTCCCCGATCGAAGAACTCCTCTGTTGTCCAAGAACCGAACGCGTTGAAGTTCCAAGCACGTAACCGCGCCATCGTGGCGGCCACGAACCTGTCCGGGCTGGTGGCGTAATCGTACTTGCGATCCACCACCCCAGCGTAAGGACCTGGTACGGCGCGGCGTCCGCCCTGTGTGCCGGCCCGGTTCACCGCGCAGACGCCTTTGAAGAAAAATGGACGCTCATCAGGGTCAATGAACCACCATTGTCCTCTGGCCGTGTGGCCGACGCGGAAAAACCCGTTGCTGCCGCGAATGCTGGACGGCTCAATGACGATGCTCATTTCCGCGAATCCTTTCCCTGCCGGCAGCAATGCCGCCAATAGCAAAAACAATCGCCGCATGCGGAGGTGTCGTAGTGGATTGGGGCGGGATTGTCAAAAGACAACTCGTGCCACTATGATGCGGACCATGTTTGAGCTGCAACCGTGGCAATGGGCGTTGGCGTTGGTGGGAGCGGTGTTTGTGGGGCTTTCCAAGACCGGGGTGCCGGGCGTGGGCGTGTTTGCCGTTGCGCTCTACGCCAACTGTTTCCCCGCGCGCGAATCAACCGGCATCCTGCTGCCGATGCTCGTCGGCGCCGACATTGTGGCGGTCGCGGCCTACAAACGTCATGCGGTTTGGTCGCACTTGTGGAGGTTGTGTCCATGGGTGGTGACCGGAGTGGTGATCGGGTATTTCACAATGGATCATGTCAACAATTCCCAAATCAAACGCATCATCGGGGGGATCGTCGTGACGATGGTCTTGTTGCACGGGTGGCATCAACGACAGGTCAAACTTGCCGGCGGCGATGCCGACGGCTTCCCGCATTCAATGTGGTTTGCGGCCGTAACCGGGATACTTACCGGCTTCACCACGATGGTGGCCAACGCGGCTGGACCGATCATGATCATCTATATGCTGACGATGGGACTGCCCAAGATGGAGTTCATGGGCACCGGCGCATGGTTTTTCCTGATCTTGAACGTTTTCAAGATTCCGTTTAGCGTCCAATTGGGGCTGATTACCGGATCATCGTTGGTGTTCGACCTGATGATGGCACCGGTGGTCGTGGCCAGCGCCTTGGCAGGAAGGATACTGGTTCAGAGAATCAATCAACAGTGGTTCGCCACCATCGCGCTGCTGATGACACTGGTGGCAGGACTGCGGCTGTTGTTTTGGTGAATCATTGCGGAATCCAGAAGGTTCCCTGCGGGGTGATTGCCTCTGGTTGACCTTCGACCTCGATGCCCAACGTGACCGGCATCCTCCAACTGTCAGAGTCCGCCGCCGGCAGCCCGCGAACGAATAGGCGTCCATCTGTGCATTTGTGTGGAATGATCATTCCTGATTTTGTCAACTTTACGGACAGCACCTTGTTTTTGATCTCGGCGATGCACAGTTCGTCGCCGGGTCGGTGGAAGACATGGGCGTACACGGTGTTGCCCTTGGTTGTCAGTTTGCCCCAGTTCACCCACGTGAAGGGTGACCGGGTGGAGCGGGCCAAGAACTCACCGTTGTCGCACAGCCAAGCGCCCACGGCGCGAAGGATGCGGTTGCTGTCCTCCGGTATGCTGCCGTCACCGCGAGGACCGATGTTCAGCAACAGGTTCCCGGCTCCCGCGGCGGTCTCGGTGAGAAGACGGATGACATCGGAGGGACTTTTCCACCCGTGGTCGCCGGCATGATAGCCCCAGTTTCCGTTGAGTGTCATGCAGGCTTCCCAAAGCGTGCCGGGGGGAGAGGGTTTGATGGCTTGTTCGCAGCAGTGAAAATCGAACGGTTCGCCGTTGCGATTGTTGATGAGGATGCCGGGTTGGATGGACTTGATCCAGCGATTGATTTCGCAGCCATCGGTGGGCTGGGGGAGGCAACCGTCGTACCAAAGCAAGTCAATCGGGCCGTAGCCGGTAAGCAGCTCTTCGAGCTGTGACCGGTAGTGCGCCACAAACCGTTTCCGGGACTCTTCGTCGGGCCAACTTGTCGGCCAGTCCCGATGGAACACTCCCGGATAATCGGGATGCGACCAATCGCCCACCGAATAGTAAAATCCCACTTTGAGGCCAGCGTGCCGGACCGCTTCGACGAACGGACGAACCAAATCGCGATGCGCGCCGATTTCAACGGCATTCCACCCGGTGGTATTCGTGTCCCACAAGCAGAAGCCATCGTGATGGCGCGTCGTGAGGACGACGTATTTCATGCCGGCCTCCTTGGCCAACGCTGCCCACGAGGCCGGGTCGTATCTCTCGGCGGTGAACTTTTCGGCGCACAGGGCGCGATATTCTTTGAGGGGGATGCGTTCCCGGTTCATCACCCATTCGCCGCGTCCGGCAACGGAGTAAGGTCCCCAGTGGATGAACATTCCGAAACGTGCTTCATTGAACCAGTCAATCGTGCTCATAGGGAGCGAAGGTTATTTCGGTGAACCCGATTCAAGACAAGAAATATTCGCAAAAAACCACACAATCGCTTGCCGGATGGCTCACAGCGCGGTAACATTTCCTCGGCTTGGTGAAAAGGTTGACGAGGATTGCGTGAACGTGAACGACAGACACTTGAACGTGGCCAGATGGAGATTCTTCAAGGCATTTACTTTGATTGAACTGCTGGTCGTTGTCGCCATCATTGGCATTTTGGCAGCCTTGCTGTTCCCGGCGTTGAGTTCGGCTCGCGATTCGGCAAAGGCGGCCGGATGTATCAACAACCTGAAACAAATCGGTATCGCGATGATCGCGTATTCGGATGACAACAACAACATGATCGTACCGGGCGAGTATCGGAATGAATGTGTTTGTCCTGAGAACAGTTTGGAAACATGCCGGCATAGCTGGCCCACAATCCTGATGGATGGCGGCTTTCTCAATGCACCGCGATATTCCAGTATTGGAAGCGTCAAATGGGGAGAATCGAGCGTGTTTCGGTGTGCAGCAGCTTTGCCTGCTCTGCAGGATTGTGGGTCAACGCCACCCAGCCCATATGACCCGTGCGGGGCAAAAGCGCGGATTTCTTGGTCGCCGACAGGTGGTTATTACGTGCCGTACTGGTACGGGTTCAATGGTTCGACAAGCGCCAACTTCTGGCCGATGAATCGAATTGCCACAGCCGAATGTGGTTCAGGAGGGGCACAGAGCATACAGAGTGCTGCCAAGGCGGCCCAGTCTGGATATGCATCAAGGCTAGTGCTTCTCTATGATGGCATTTGGATGCACTCCAACGATTCCGGATGGGTGCGCATCCATGCGCGTCATAGTCGTGGCTCAAGAACCCATGTGCTCTTCCTCGACGGTCATGTTGGCTCTTACGACACAGCCAGACTGGTTGCAGACTTCATTGCCAGCGGACGCCACACAGCTTTCGGTGGCGAGCTGCGGTTTCGTAACAATTGAGCAACTTGGGCTACCAAATCCCCAGCCGTTTCTTGCCGTCCTCGGTGATCATGCTTTGGTTCCAAGGCGGATCCCAGACGATCTGAACGTCGGCTTCTTCCACACCGGGCAAGGTGAGCAATTTGTCCTTGGCCTGTTGCGCGATGACCGGCCCCATGCCGCATCCCATGGCCGTCAACGTCATCTTCACGTCCACGCGGGTCATGTTCGTGGGCGTGGGCGTCATCTTCACGTCGTACACCAGCCCCAAATCCACAATGTTGACCGGTATCTCAGGGTCATAACAGGTTTTCAACATCGCCCAGATGTCGGCCTCCTTGGCCGGTTCCGCAGCGGCGGATGCGGATGAAGACGCGGCCGGCTTGGCTTCGCCAATGGGTTTGCCGTCCTTGAGCAGGGCATCAATATCCAAACTGTTGACCTGCACCAACGCCCCATAGGACGGCACCTGCAGTGTCACGTTGCCGCCCAGCGTCTGCGTGACCATGCCTTTGGTCTCGCGCGGGATTGTGATTTTGTTGCCGCTGGGAATCTGCGTCACCGCGCAATCCCGGCCAAACACCAATTCATCGCCATATCGCACATTATCCATGTTCGTCACCTTCCGTTTGGCACGGCGTCAAGCCATGCCGGTTCGATTGCCTGCAATTTGTCACATTTGTTCGATCACGCCAATGCCCAACAACTCCAAGCCCTGCTTCATGACCGCCGCCGTCAACCGGCATAGTTGCAGCCGCGAACTGCGCTGCGGCTCCGCCGACTGCAAGACCGGACAAGTGTCGTAGAACACGCTGAACGCACCGGCCAACTCGAACAGATACCCGGTAAGCCAGTTCGGTTTGTCATCCTCGGCCACTTGTTGGAGCGTTTCGGCGAACCGCAACAACTGCTTGGCTAACGCCAACTCCGCCGGGTGTTCCAGCGTCACCGGCACATCCAGCGCACCGGCTTCGTTGCGGCGAAAAATGCTCTGCACCCGCACATAGGCATACTGCATGTACGGGGCGGTGTTGCCGGTCATCGCCAGCATCTTGTCCCAACTGAAAACGTAATCGGTCGTTCGGTTCTGCGACAAATCCGCGTACTTCACCGCGCCAATTCCCACGACGCGGGCGACCTCGCGCCGCGCCGCTTCCGGCAACTCCGGGTTTTTGGCGCTCACCACTTCCAGCGCGCGTTCCTCCGCTTCGTCGAGCAACTGCGCCAATTTGACCGGCGCGCCTTCGCGGGTCTTCAACGGCTTGCCATCTTCTCCGAGAATGGAGCCAAACCAGACGTGCCGCAGGTCCGGCACGGTTCCCAGCCATTTTTTGCCGGCCGCAAATATCTGCTGGAAATGCAGCTTCTGGCGGGCATCCGTCACGTAGATGATCTCGTCGGCTTTCCATGTCTCAATCCGGTATTTGAGCGTGGCCAGATCCGTCGTCCCGTACAGGTATGCGCCATCCGCTTTTCGTACAATCAACGGCGCGGCCCTCTTGAGTTCCGGTTCGTCCTCGAAGAACACACACAGCGCGCCTTCGCTCTCACGGGCGACGCCTTTGGCCACGAGGTCTTCCACCACGGCCGGCAACTGCGGATTGTAGAAACTTTCCCCCAGCGTGTAATCGAACGACGCTCCCAATCGCTGATAGGTCTGGTCAAATTCGCGGCGCGAATACTCGATGATTTTTTCCCAGATCGCCCGGTTTTTAGGATCGCCCTGCTGTAGTTTGACCAATTCCGCTTTGGCCTGTTCCCGGTCGCCGTGCTCGTTCACGTGCTTGTAAAGTCTCTCCAGCTCCGAGATCGGATCCTTGGCCAGGGCCGCATCGTCCCGGTCCAGGTTCCATCCCACGATCAACATTCCGAACTGTGTTCCCCAGTCGCCGATGTGATTGTCGGTGATGACTCGGTGCCCGAGGAATCGCAGCACGCGGGCCAGACAATCTCCGATGATCGTGCTGCGAATGTGGCCGACATGCATCGGCTTGGCGACGTTGGGCGAACTGAAATCTATGACGACAGTTTTCGGTTTGACCGCCGCCGGCACGCCCAACCTCGTGTCGGCGTTCATGGCGGCCATCTGGCCGGCGACGAAGGCCGGCCGGAGCCGAAAGTTGATGAAACCCGCACCGGCCACCGTCGGCGTTTCAGAAACGGCGGCGACATCGAGCTTGGCGATCACCTTTTCAGCCAAGGCGCGCGGATTCTGTTTCAATCGTTTGGCCACCGCCATGACGCCGTTGGACTGATAGTCCCCGAATTGTTTGTCGGCACAGGGACGAATCAGGGCCGCACAGGCATCGGCCCCGCCGCTCACGTCGCGCAACGCGGACTCGACTTGCGCCGCCAGGATTTCAGGAACCGATTGCATAAGGGGCGACAAGATGCCAGACCCCCACAATCTTGTCGAGCGTCCACCCGTATGCGTTCCACAAGTGATGGCCAATACGGGTCAACAGCGTCATGAGCGGCATGGTTCGTGACAACAGCGCCGCCACCACCGCGATGGTGAGCAGGTTCATGCAATAAATCACCACCATCGAGAAAACA
>CAZEQV010000141.1:0-8830 GCA_964514435.1 uncultured Verrucomicrobiota bacterium | reverse complement strand
GGCTGGCGTATTTTCTCACAGCCGTGCTGGCGCCGTTGGCGATCTTGATGATGAACGGCGCGACGTGGAGTTTTCCGGCGAAGGGGATGTGGTGGTCGTTGATCGCCGGCATCGCCGGGGCCGTGGGGGCGTTCTGCGTGCTGCTCGCATTCGGCGCCAAGGGCGCGCCCAGCGTGGTGATGTCCATCGTGTTTGCCGGTGCGCCCGTTGTGAACGCGATCGTGGCGTTGATGGTGCATCCGCCGGCCGGTGGATGGAGCACGTTGCGTTGGCAGTTTTTTCTAGGCATTGCTTTGGCTGCGGTAGGCGGGTGTCTGGTGACGTTGTACAAGCCGGGACCCGCTCCCGCGAAACCGGTGGCGGCGCAGCAGCCGGTGGTGAAATGACGAAAGAGCGCGAGAAGGTTGAATTGGCGCAGCTCGCGGCGCTGAACCGTTTGCTCGCGGCCATCGTGCCGGGCAATGTTTTCTATTCGCGCAAATTGACTGTCCAATCCGTTTCCTCGTTGACGGAGTTCCGCGAACGTGTGCCGTTCACGACGAAACCCGAGATTGTCGAGGATCAACTCTCTCATCCGCCTTACGGAACGAACCGGACTTTTCCGTTGGAACGCTACACGCGTTTGCATCAGACCAGCGGCACAACGGGCGAACCGTTGCGATGGTTGGACACGCCGGAGAGCTGGGCGTGGATGATCGGATGTTGGCGCATCGTGCTGCAAGCAGCAGGAGTGGGGGCAGGAGACCGGGCCATGTTTGCATTTTCCTTCGGGCCGTTTCTGGGGTTTTGGACGGCGTTCGAGGCCGCTTTGGAGGCCGGTATGTTGTGCATACCGGGCGGGGGACTGAGCAGCGCGATCCGGCTGCAGGCGATGGCGGCGAACCGGGTGACGGTCTTGTTTTGCACGCCGACGTACGCCATGCGTTTGGGAGAGGTGGCGAAGGAGGAGAAGATGGATGTTAGGCAGTTCGGCTTGCGTCGGATCATCGTCGCTGGCGAGGCGGGCGGAAGCATACCGGCGGTGCGAGAACGGATGGAAGCATTGTGGCCGGGCGCCAAGGTGTTTGATCATCACGGCATGACGGAGATTGGGCCGGTCACGTTTGAATGTCCGGACAAGCCGGGCACTTTGTGTGTGATGGAATCCGCTTATGTTGCCGAGGTCATAGACCCGGTCACGTGCCGTGAAGTGAGTGAAGGCGAGACGGGGGAACTGGTCTTGACAAATCTGGGTCGCGTCGGTTCGCCGTTGTTGCGGTATCGGACCGGGGACTTGGTGAGAAAGCGGTATGTGAAATCGGAGTTGGCGTTCGAGGGAGGGATTCTGGGTCGGGTGGACGACATGGTGATTGTGCGCGGAGTGAATTTGTATCCGTCGGCGATTGAGAAGATTGTTCGACAGTGGCCGGATGTGGCAGAGTACCGGGTGGAGATCCGGCAGGTCCGGCAGATGAATGAGATGGAGCTGATCATCGAGCCGGTCAGAGATTGCAAGGGCGCGGCCGGTTTGGCCGGCAAGGTGGAGGCCGAGTTGGGGAAAGCGTTTGGATTGCGCGTGCCGGTCAGGTTGGCAGAGCCGGGAAGTCTGCCGAGGTTTGAACTGAAATCCAAGAGATGGAATCGAGTGTGACTATGTTGATGGAATTGCGGAATGTGAGCAAACGGTACGAGTCGCCCGAGGGCGACGGCGTGGAGGTGTTGCGAAATGTGACGCTGCAGTTGGGGGGCGGGGAGGCGGTGGCGATTGTGGGACCGTCGGGTTCCGGCAAGAGCACGCTGCTGAACATCATCGGCTCGCTGGATCGTCCGACATCCGGTGAGGTTTTGTTTGAGGGGCGGGATTTGACGAAGTTGGATGAGGCGCAGATGGCGGAGCTGCGGAGTCGTCAGATTGGTTTTGTGTTTCAGCTTCATCATCTGTTGCCGCAGTGCAACATTTTGGAGAATGTGCTGATGCCTACCTTGACGGCACCGGCGGAGTTGCAGACGAAGGAGACGGTGGAACGGGCGGAACGGTTGCTGGAGCGCGTGGGGCTGGGCAAGCGTACCGGGCATCGTCCCGGTCAGTTGAGCGGTGGGGAACGGCAGCGGGCGGCGGTGGTGCGGGCGTTGGTCAACAGGCCGAAATTGTTGTTGGCCGACGAGCCTACCGGCTCGCTCGATCATGCGTCGGCGGAAGGATTGGGACAGTTGTTGGTGGAACTCAACCTGGAAGAAGGGGTGACATTGGTGGTGGTAACTCATTCCACAGAGCTGGCTGGACGAATGGGGAAGATGTTTGAGTTGAAGGATGGAAAGTTGGTCCGGTAGCTTGAATATTTCTGCTTGACGCCTGTTTTTGGATGTGCGATGTAATGACAGGGTAAATACAAATCGGATTGTGGTGATGCTCTGATGATGACTACAAGCGAATGGAACAGGCGAGGGGCGAGGGCGTTCACGTTGATAGAGATGTTGGTGGTGATAGCCATCATCGGTCTTCTGGCTGCTCTTTTGTTGCCTGCCATTCAAGGCGCGTTGCGAAAAGCGGAGGCAGGCAAAGCAAGCACAACGGCTGTTCAGTTGGCGACGGCCTTGCGGAATTTCAAGTCTGAGTATGGCACTTGGCCCAACAGCACCGCTGGCGATCAGAATATGACCATGGTGATGGTGAACACATTGACGGGGCAAGACTCCACGACAAATCCCCGAGGCTTGGTATTTCTGGAAGTGGAAGCCAAGAGTTTGGCCTCTTCGGGATATGTGGATCCATGGGGCAATGTCTATCGGTTTAGGGTGGATCAATCGTATGCGGGATCATTGACCACGCCGGATGGGTTGACGGTGCCGGCTGACTGTGTGGTGTGGTCGTTGGGACCGAAGGGCACAGCCGCCACGTCAAAGGATTGGATCAAGACCTGGTAGGCATCATGAAACAGTGGGAAACAACACATCGTGGTTTCACCTTGATCGAAGTGTTGGTGGTGATTGCGGTGATTGGGGTGTTGGCGGCGATGTTGTTGCCGACGTTGGGTCGGGCCAGCGCGAGGGCCAGGGCGGCAAAATGTGTGCATCATCTTCAGCAGTTGTACAAAGTGTATGAATTGAAGCGTGCCGACGCAAAGAATTGGCCTCAGCCCTCCTACGAAGCTACCAAGGAAACCACACAGCCGTACTGGCCACAGTCGCTGCATCTGATGACAGGATGGCCGGCTGCTTGGCTGGAGTATAGTGGTGGAAACAAAGGCATCTTCGTGTGTCCAGACGACAAGGTAATGACGAATGTACCAGTCGGTATCATTGACGTGTATGATCGGAGCAACTCCGCGAGCAGCGGTTTTGTGTGCACGAAAACGATTTGGGAACCGCAGAAGACAACCAACACAGTGGCCTCCTCAAATCCTTACACGGTGATGGGACAGGAATTCACCGGTAGCGCCGAAGTGAGGTGGACGTTTGTGGTAACAGCAACCGGACCGACCAGTGCGACCGTGAATTTTTCCAACAAGTCCGGCACGGGTGCGCCGAGGATGAGATACGAATTGCGGACATGGAACGGACAGGTTCTGAACAGTGATTTCTCGCAAGGGCAGACGGTCAGTGTGGAATTGATGCCGGTCAGCTACGCGATTCAAGCGCCGATATACGAGTGGAGTTGGGACACGTCCATCCTGCTGATGGATTATCCAAGACACATTGTGACCAGCAACACATGGAACTCGGTTTCATTTGTGCCCCGCCACAACGGACGGATCAACGTGCTCCACAGGAATGGTGTTGTGGAACCGATGTTGCCGTCTGAATTGTCACCAACCAACACACAAAAATACATTCTCAGTGGGTACACAAACAATGTCTACTGGGGGATTCCACGATTGGAATGATGGAGTAGTACGATGAACGCAAGGCAACAGAGTCCATTCCCACCAAAGCGTAAGCGCGAACCGTTGCGCGGATTCACATTGGTGGAGCTATTGGTCACCATCTTGTTGATCATCGTGCTGGCGTCGTTGGTATTGAGGGGCGCCGGCATCGTCAAATCTCGCGCGGAGATAGCCCGGTGCAAGGCAGAGCTGATGGCCATACAATCAGCCGTCGCCGCTTACCGGAAAGATGAGAACGCGGTTCCGAGTTCCTCTTCAAATGGCGCACTCTACCGGGCATTAACCAAAGGACGGGTCGTGTATTTGGATTGGCCAACTTCCCGGATCGCAAACGGTATGCTTCTGGACCCGTGGGGGCGTCCCTATCAGTACGACAGCGCGCATCCAGACGCTGCGGGCGAGTCGCGGTCCATGCTCGGTTTGCAAAGGGTGGTGTTCACACTGAGGAGTTTCGGTCCCGATGGCATCAACAATAGCGAGGATGACATTGATCTTGGGAACACGAAGAGCAACTGATGAGATAATATCATGAGACCAGCCCACACTCGACAATTCGGCTTCTCGCTCATGGAATTATTGGTGGTGATTGCGATTGTTGCCGTCCTGGTCGGATTGATATTCCCAGCGGTAACCAAAGCTATCCGTCAGGTTCAAATGAGGAAATCGGCGACAGAAATCAAGCAGGTAGCGACAGGATTTCGTGCGTACAACAGCGACAATTCGCGTTGGCCATTTTACTGGGATTGGAATACGCACCATTTTCAGGGCACGGCTGTGGGTGGATCGTACAACTCCATCCAGCCGGACAATCCAGGGTATGAAACCGTATGGTGGTGGTATCGCAAACTGGGCTACTCGGATTTGCAGCTCAGCAATGCATTGAATGAAACGGTTGACTTGCCGGTCACTGACAATCTGCTGACTCGCATGAGGGGACATTACACTCACGAGGCAAATCTAGTCGAGAGGCGTGTTTGGCTGTTGACCGAGAGCCGGGACTTGGGAACATTCACCGCGCCCAATTCCAACATCGCAACAGGACTCGTGGATGGCTGGGGAAACGTGTTCTACATCCGGTATGATATGAACGACGACGGACAGATTCCCAATCCATTTGAACCCACGACTGCCTCCACTGTCCGAGCGTCCGTGATCATCTGGTCGGCTGGCCCGGATGGAACAAACAATACGGCGGGCGAAAACTCGCCGCTCAACCGTGACAACATCAAATCGTGGGATTGAGAGGCGGGATATGAGGAAATCCTCAGAAAGCGGTTTTACCCTCGTCGAACTGATGACCGTTGTGATGATTATGGCTGTGATGATCACCATCGGGGTGACATCCTTGCCCAAGCTGTCACGGTCAATTGCGGTCAACCGCGGCGCCAGTCATATCGTCAATGCCATGAGCTATGCCCGTCAGATGGCGATTACGACCCATTCCCACGCGCGAGTGGTTTTTAAGGACGCGGACAAGTGCGGCGTTTTTATCACGAACCTTTACTACGCATCGTCGCGGGCGACGGGCGCCGGAGCCACTTGGCTGGTTACAGAAGCCTATGGTGGGTACTTGGGATATGCGGGTCGCCAGGAGAAGTTCAGCCTACCGGCGGGAGCGCGGATGTTGTTTAGCCAAGATGTTCCCGGATCAGTAAAGAGGTTCCCGCTACCCAATCGAGTCGGCAGCAACTTTGGGGGCACCGGAGAGCCGGTATTGATTCTCCACGCATCGTCTAGCTACATGACTGTTCCAACCAACGGAACCGTGTCAGGTGCCAGCACGAACCTAGCATCATTTGGAGAGAAGTTTGGAACATCGGGACCGTGGGGTGATTCGTGGCAGGGCGAGCCCCACGCTTGGATTACATTCGACAAGTTTGGGCGGGCTGACATTTCTGCCACAGTGACGGTGGTGGAAGTAAGCTCATCCACCGGCGAAGCGGATCCGAACTCCAAGAACCGGGTGCAGATCATCACTCAAGCCGGTACGGATCGCGTTCAAGTCATTCGCAATTAGACCAGACCGATGACGACTCACGCACAACTCAGAACGACTCAACTCGGATTCACCTTGGCCGAGGTGGCGATGGCGGTGGCCATCACGGCATTCGTGCTGGTGGGACTTCTGGGGGTCGCGGCGCAGGGTCTGCGGATGGGGCGGTTGGCCGTGGATGACACCTTTGTTTCCACGATCGCCCAGGACATTTTTTCCGATGTTCGAAGGCAGACCCACAGCGGGATCATGGCCATGAACAATCAACAATTCATCTTCGACCGGGAAGGTTTTCTGACTCCTCCAGGGCAACCTTTCTACAAGTGCAAAGTGAAGGTGACACAGCCGTCTCCTTTTGTTTCGGATGTCGAACTCGAGGTGGTCTGGCCCAATGTCAACGGGTTTGCCTCGGCGCCGTTCACCAACCACTATTTCACCAAGGTAGCCAACACGAGCCCGCACCCATGAACGCAACGATCTCCACGACCACGGCGAGACGGCCGGCGAAGCAGGATGGATTCACGCTTCTGGAAATGTTGGTTTCGGTGGCGATCATGGCCATGCTGGTCTTGATGTTGTTCACCGCCTTCCATCAGGGACAGCGCGGATGGATTCATGGGGAAAAGAGGACGCGTTCATTTCAAGAAGGCCGCCGAATCCTTGACACGATTGCCAACGACGTGGCGCTGGCCATCACTTCCACCAACGCCAGTGGGATATGGTTTCGTGGAGATTCACATAACATGTATTTTGTCGCGCCCCTCGCGACGCAGAACGCGACATGGACCAACAACACAGCGATCAACGAGGTGGTGGACCTGGCGTTTGTGGGGTATCAGTACGTCAGCGGCAGTCCAGCCGGGTATTTTCGACGGCAATTGACTCTGCCCACGCAAAACCAGGTGTTGCCGGGGCAGAACTGGGACAATCATGTGTACAGCGCTTCGGCCACGTCTGGGTCCACCAATTGTGTCATTACCAGCAACATTGTCCTGAGCGCTTCGTTCAAGTACATCAATCAGAGCGGCGCGGAACAGAACAACTGGTCGTCCACGGAACTTCCGCGCGCCGTGCGGATTTATCTTGAGATAGTTGATCCCGAGACAGTGAAGCAGATCCAGGCCGGCGGGGATGCGGCCAAGCTGACAGCGGCCGCGAAGCGAACCTTTCAGACGCAAATTGCCCTCTACAACAGCCGATGAATACCCATGAGCGTCTCACTTCATAACTCGATTCGATCGCGCCAATCACGCGGGATCGCCCTGATCATCACGCTGGTCATGATTGTGCTTTTGTCGTTCCTGATTTTCGGGTTCGTCGCCTCCATGCGCATCGAACGGGAAGTAGCCACTAGTTTCGGTGAGGAAGTGGAAGGGCGTTGGCTTGCTGAAGCGGCGTTGGCCGATGCGCTGGCCTGCTTGGCGTCTTCTACCCCGCCGGTCAGTGTCAGCCGCACATGGGCTGCGGGGCCGGGCGCGGCTTATTGGGTGGACGGTGGTGGTATTGTCACCGCGCGGTTGTATAGCGTCGAAACGGTCATAGATTCCGAGAAAACCAACCTGTACGACAATGCGCTTTCGCAAAACAATCTCAACAACAACGCCCTGATCTGCGGCGTCAATAGCCGGTACGCAAACCCGTCCTTCGACACAAATGTGGACTGGAACAATACCAGTGTTGTCACCAAGGCCGGGCTCTACATCACTCCCACCAATACGTTCATCACGCCCGGCTGGGTTCGGATCGGCACAAACTTTCAAACGGCCGGCGCGTCGGGCGGGTTCACCAACCAGATTGTCGGCCGGTATGCGTACTGGATTGATGCCGAGTCCTGCAAAGTAAACGTCAACACGGCCGGCATGCGGGATGTCACAGCCAGCGCAACCAGCAATCCATCCGATGTGGATTTGCGCGCTCTTTACGCGCCGTTTCTGAACACCGCGGCCGCCACCGTCAACTCATTCATGGGCAACCGGCCGTTTACCACCTTGGAAGAAACGCGAATCCAAGGCGCTGGCGGCAACTGGCCGTGGCAACAACCGGCCGGGTTTGACTCCAACAAGTTTTTTATGACCGTTTCCTCGGTGGATGCCAATACGGACGTGTTCGGGCGCGACCGGATCAACATTGCCGGTCTGCAAATCGGTTCGGGGGCGTATTCCAACATCATGTCGAGATGCGGTGAAACGTTCTACGCCGACATCGTTTATCCTGACCAGATCACCGATGTCTCTCGCAACTCGTTTCAGAAGAAATACGGGCTGTTCGGAGTGTCGCAAATTGTGGCCAATCTGATTGACTACCAGCGCCCCGCCGGTTCCACACCCACCGTGAGCGCCTTGGGAAGCGGCGCCGTTTCCGACGACAATTTTGGCATACCCAGCTACTACTGCGGCTTGATCAAAGGACCTTTGATCAGCGAAATCCTGGTTCATGCGTCCACGAATTTTCCGGCTTCTGGCATCGCCAGTAACGTGGACGTTCTGGTGTCCATCAACGTCAAACTGGTGAATGGCTACTTTGGTGCCGGTACGCGCGGGGCCGGTTGGATTGTCCGCGGCATCCCCCAATCAGTGGTGGTGGCGGGCCTTGATGGAGCGACACCGGTCAGCTACACGCATAATTTTACGGTCGAAGACACAGCCACGTTCACCTCGGGTGTGGCCGCCAACAGCTTCGGCCTGATGAGTTCACAGTCCCGCCCGCTGCTGTTCACCGTGCCGTTCAATTCTGCCGCGGGCAATTCCATGACGGTCACGTCCGTAGTGGTCAATCTCAAGCGGATACGGCTGCTGATGTCGCCCAGCAGTGACAACTCGATTGTGGATTGGATGACGAGGTCCGATTTCAGCGCGGCTTACGGATCCGGCATGGTGTTCACCGGTCAGATGATCGCCTCCACCGATCTGCTGGCAACCGCCTACGCCACACCCTCCAGCGTTGCGTTTCGCCCCAACGCCATCGGCAAGCAGGA
>CAZEQV010000140.1:0-8997 GCA_964514435.1 uncultured Verrucomicrobiota bacterium | reverse complement strand
AGTTGAACAGGGTCGTCTTGCCGGAACCGCTCGGACCCATGATGGAGATGTATTCTCCCGATTGAATCGTCAGGTCCACGTCGTTGAGGGCGAGGACGGTTTCGTTGCCCATCCGGTACTCCTTGGTGACGCCCTTGGTCATGACGGTGTACTCGGTGTGTCCGGTCAGGTTGGCCAACCAGTTCACGGACTTGGCGGAAACGGGCTCGCTCATTTTTCACCTCGCATGGCGTCCATGGGCGGCATGCGTGACGCGATCCAAGCCGGCACCGCGGCTCCGATCATCGTGAGCAAGGAGCCGACAGCAAACACTGCCAGCACCTTGACCGGCAGGGCGTTGAATCGGACGTGTTCCATCAGCGCGCTGCCGTAGTCGGCCGCGCCCAGTCCGAGTGAGATCAGCAGTCCCACCACCACGCCGATGACGGCACCAATAAATCCGAGGATGCCGGCTTCGACGAGAACGGTGTACAGGACAAACATATCGAGCGCGCCGAGGCATTTGATGGTGCCAATTTCCCGGTAGCGTTGGGTGACAGACATGAGCATGGTGTTGAGCACGCCGGCCACGCTGACGAGCAGGGACAGCGCCAGCATCAATCCCCAGCTTTCACTTTCAGTCGGGTCCTGAGTTTTGGGCATGGTGAGCAGATACATCAGGAACGCGGTGGAGGTGGTGATCGTGAGCGTGGTGAGCATGGTGCGGGGCAGACGAACTTTGAGGCTGCTGATGGCCATCTGCCAGACCAGCTCAGGCCGCAATTTCAGTTCTCCGATTTGCCATTCTGTGTGTGCCATGTCAGTAACCTGTGCCGATGGAGACCCAGAGGAAGTTGATGGCGATGCTGATCATGCCCGACAGCCCCATGCCGGCGGAGAATCCGACGGCCAGAATCGGGGCGAAGCTGTGCCACTTGTCTTTGCCGAACCTCCTGGCGAACACGTACCGGCCCAGCAGTGCGCCAATGAAGATGGGCACGGCCATGTGCGGATAGCCGTTCATGGCGCCGATGCCTCCGTAGATGTATTGGGCACTGATGCCGGCCGCGTTGAACAGGCCGAATAATCCGAGCGCCCCGGCCAGCGCCACGCCGATCACGCCGGGCTTGATGGCGTCCAGGAGCATGCTTTGGCCTTCCTGCATGGAGGACGCCCACAACGCTTTCATCTGCGCGAACTGCGGCCAGAACTTCTGGACATAGGGATAGCTGTCGGACGGAATAGGACCAAGTCCCACGATGTAGCTCCAGAAGATGAACGAGGCGATGAGCATCAGCGGGAAGATGAGCAGTTCCGCTTTCAGGATGGATGTGAACCGGGTGCGTGTGAGTTGCGTTTCGCGCAATAGATCGGCCATGCCGCCGTAGTTGTGAAGGGGCAGGGGAGCGAACCAGATGTTCACATGCCGGTATCCCGACGCGAAGATGGCGCTTTCGAACAGGAATGGCACGCCGGTATGTTGTCCGGCGATGCCGCTCATGCGGGCGTTGATGTAGGTGTTGATGGGCGTCCAAAAAAACGCAAAACCGATCAGCCACCACATGCTGAAACGCTCGTCTTGCGGGACGCCCGAGTTGATGAGATGGTTGGACAGCGCCACAAATCCCGCGGACGCTCCCAGCCAGACAGCGAACGCCAGCCAAGTGGGCGGGTCGCCACGTTCGATGTCCCGGTGGAATAGTTTGCTGATGTCCATGCCGGTATCGTCGCCCTTGCCCTGTTTGCTTTTGCGGTGTTTGGCGATGGCTTTGATGATGCCCCAAACACCCATGGAGAATACGGCAAACGCCGTGCCGATGCCGACCGAGAGATACAGATCAACGCTCGTGGCCACGTGTGTTTCGATGGCATCCTTGCCGGGTGCCCAATGCGGCAGAAACCCGTTCATCTGCAAAATGGGGTTGATGATGATCTGAAAGAGGATCGTGGTGGTGAACATGCCAATGACAATGCGCCACGGCAGCACGAAGCCGGTGAAAAGTAGTCCCATGTTGAGGCTGATGCCGATGGTGCCGGCCGGGATGATGTTTTCCGCCGCCGTGGTCAGATCAAGGAACGGGATCGGCAACAACTGAATGGGCGTTCCCAGAAACGCCTGTGAGAGCGTCGGAATCGCCACATACACCAAGCCGAACGCCGCGCCGAAGATGGCGCCGATGGAAAAACAGTATTGCCGGAATCCCTTCTTGTTCTTGTCCTGACTGCTCTCGGCCAGAGCGATCGCGCCTTCCGCGTGAATGGGCGCCAACGGGAACGGCAGCTTCTCCACGTCGGCGGTGATCTTGTAGGCGATGAATCCGAGCGAAAGTTGGGTGAACTTCGACAGTAACATCGAGAGGATGATCACCGTGATGACGGGGAACCACACCGACGACAGAAAACTGGAATACGCTGCGTCGCCGTAGGGAGCGAACCAGTCGGGTACTTGATGGGCGATGCCGAAATTGTGGAACGCCTCGGAATTCCGAAGGTACCGGTTCCACACCAGCGTAGCGAAGATGCCACCGCCCAGCGCCATGCCGCCGCCAATGTGCGAGAGATGGCTGACGGTGTACTTGAGAATGTAGAGTTCCTGCTTCTTCAATTGGATGAAGGAGCGGCGCGCCAGTTCCACAAACAGGATGATCGTGACCCAGTCGGCAGCGGTGCCGAGGTCTTGTCCGATCATCAGACCCATGAAAATGATGCCGGGCAGCATGACGAAGGCGATGAAAAACGCGCCCAAGATGCTGCGCCACGTGAACCCGTTTTCGTAGGGCTCATGCTGCATCGCCTCGATGGAGAACTTCGTGTCGTAAAACTGCTCGCCCTTGGCGGTGTCAGCGGCGGGAGTCTGTTCAGGTGTTTTCGGTTCTTCAGCCATGTGTCATGTTTCCATTGCTGGGCTAGCTTGCCGGGGTTTTCTCCGGTTGAATCAGTTTTGCGCCCTCGGCGATGTAATCTTCCCGGGACCCGTGGGCGAGATTTCGCCACAACAGGAATTGGTGACGGACAAGGTCCATAAATCCGTAATTGGTGCGCAGCCATGCCTCCTCGGTGCCACTGGTGCGTTTCAAGGTGATGACCACGCCAAACACGCCTTCGTTCTCCGTGGGAAAAATCTTCATTTCCAGATGCTGGGCCACATCGAGGTCGTAGGGTTCCAGCCACATGTCCGCCGTGACCGCTAACGAATCCACCCCGGCGCGCACGCGAACATGCCGGCAATTGAAATCCTGGCTTGTGGACTCCGTGTGATTCAAGAGGAAGCGGCGGAAGAACGCAATCATGCCGACAGCGTTGCCGCGCGTGAGCGTGAACGGCAACGGAAATTCAATGTGACCTTCGGCCGACGTTTCCGGCAGTTTCCACTGCGCCATTCCGCTGGGCGCGGCGAGCGCCGCGGCTTTGCGGGACGGGAAAAACGTGGCGAACAACACCACCAGACCGGTGGCCATCGCTAACCCCATCGAAGCCACGGTGGTGAAATTGAACGACAACCCGGCCAGGAAACCTCCGTAGTGCGAGGCGATCCACGGAATCAGGTTCGCAAACAACAACCCGCCAAACATCCCGCAAATGATGCCGATAACCGAAAACACGGTGGACTCCGACATCAAAAGGAATGAAATCTGGCGCGGCGACAGTCCAATCGCGCCGAGCATGGCCACTTCGCCTTTTCGTTCCTCTACATTGCCCATCATGGTGTTGGTCACGATCAAGATGCAGAGAATGACCGGCACGATGATCTTGGCCAGGCCGGTCACGCTGGCTTGCGTCTTGGTGGTGATCAAACTGAGCTGGCCATCCACGATTCCAAACAGCGGGCGGTTCACCCGCAGCGACAAGTCGCGGAAAAACGCCGCGCGGTCTTCATCGGGGTTGAAACGAATCCCGATGGAGCGAGGTTTGGCTTTCACATCGGCCATGGCGCTGACCGGCACGATGGCGATGTCCCGCCAGCTCATGTGATAGGAAGTCGGTTCATTGACCAATTCGCCTTGTGCGGCGTTTCGATTGAACGCGCTGCGCGTGTAATCAACCACGGCCAAGCTCTTGCCGGTCAGGTCGCGCATCCGGTCGGCCACCGTGGTGTCGAGGATGCCCACCACTTTCCAGCGGAGACTTTGCATCACGACTTCGGGGAGATCTTTCTGCGGACGCCGTTTGCCGGTTTCGTCCAAAATCATACTGGGCGTGATGCCCAGCGCGGTGGCGGCCACGTCCGGCAAGATGACGGCAAAACGGTCGTCAGTCTGAAACCAAATCTTCCCGTGCACGGCTTCGTTCAAGCCGCTGAACAGCGTTTCCTGCGGCTCGAAGGTGGACAGGGCGGTGAGGATGTGCGTCTTCTTGCCGAAACGGACCGCTATTTGATTCGCCCCTTCGCGGTCCGCGCCAGTGCCGCCTTCCACTTCGATGTAATGTCCCCGGATCGCCACGGCATTGCGCGACTCAAACTCGCTGCGAATGGCTGACACGAAAGTGTCGGGCAACTCCGTCCAGAAATAGTTGCGGAACAACACGCCTTCGTACCGGGGTGGTTCTGGTTCGACCTTCACGCCCTCCACATCCGAATCCAACGCCAGCGGGCGCGCAAACAAGGTGTCTTTGCCTTTCACGGAGACGAACGCGATGATCGAGAACGTCAGCACGGTGACGGTCATGGCCGTGAGGAAGGTGCGGGCGGCGCGTTTCTTCAAATTGGAGACGCCGAGCGTCAACGCGGTGGAAAGCGAACTCATCAGGCTGATCTCTTCGCTCTCCGCTTCCCCGCCGGCGATGCGGGCGCGACGGACCAGCACTTCAAACCTCTGGTAACAGATCGCCAGCACCACGGTCGCCATCAAGATCATAGTGAACGCGATCACCACGATGAAGGGCGACACGGAAATCTGAAACGCCGGGTGGAAGTACTTGAGAAATGCCACCCCGGCGAGAAACAACGCAACCGTGCCGGCCAACTGTTTGATGATGTTCTTGGCGCCGATGAGCAACGTTTCCAGAAACACCGCGCATGGCACCAGCAGCGCCATCAGGATCACCACCGAGAACACGGCCTCGCGCGCCAACCGCAGGATGCGGGGATAGAACTTCTCCTGGATTCCCCACGCTTCGCGCGCGTTGCCGGTCGCGGCCCGCCAGTCTTTGCGGCTCGCGGCTTCCTCGGCGGCGGCCAGCTTCTCGGCGCTGCGCTTCAATGCTTCCCCCGTGGATTGGTCGGTGATGCCGAACCGCTTGTAGAGCAGGTGCCGTGTTTCGGACAACGCTTGCATGTCGCGGGCGATAAGCCGCGGCGTTAAGGGCAGCGACAAATTCCGGCCGTCCTTCGTCGGCCCCACGAGATAGCCGGTGCCCTTGGCAAGATCCTTCGTCAATTCACCCACCAGTAACAACCGAAACGCCAGCTTCGTCTCCACCATGAACCGCACCCGCCGGCCCGGTTCCATGAAAATCAGATTGGACTCGATGTCCGATTCGGAGAAATCCTGAAGGGAATTGAGAAACGCGAAGTGCTGCGGCTCGCCGCTGATGACGGCGTCAATGATGCGGATGCTTTGCCCGTCGCGGCCGTCGCCTACCGGCTTGTAGTCCACGGGATCCGGTCCCGGGAAGATCACCAGCGGATAAGCCTTTGTCAGGACCAGCTTCCTCTCGGTATCCTGACCGGCGATGAGTTTGAACTCGGGTTTGAGTTTTTGTGTGCCGATGCGGCCCTGGTCGGCGACCTTGTGGAACAGGGCGGTGGGACGGTCGAGTTGGAATCCGTAGATGTTGTATTTGTCCCTGGTGCTGATCGTCTCCAGCGGCAACTGGAAGTTTCCGTTGAGACGGCTGATCAACACGATGCCGCGACGCACGCCTTGAAATCCTGAGCTGTTGATGCCGCCCGATTCGTTTTTCTTCGTGGCCGGATAGTGGACGTAGGCGCGCGGGACCGGCTCTTGCGCGTCAATGCCCGACCGCACGTTAAATTGAAGCGTCCGTCCCAACAGTCGCCCGTATTGTGGCTTGGTCAGATTGGGCGGAGGCAATGAATCCAGCGGACTTTCCAGCGCGACGGCGGCCAGAAGCATGGCGTGCCGGGCCTGCAAGCCGGCATTCGTGAAATCCATGTACTCGGCGACATCGTGAGGCGTGTCGAGCAAATCCAGACGGTCGTTCACCGATCCCAACGGCAACAAGGCGATGTCGCTGGCCACCCAGAAGTCTGCGTACGACGCCGAATCCATGGTCGGCAAGATCGGCGTGTCCACCCGGTCTTTGTCGGAAATGAACGTCAGATCTTGCGGCCAACCGGCTTGCACGCTGGCATACGCCACCACGTCCCGGTAGCGTTCGCCCAGCTTCTGCGCGATGCTTTGCGCCGGCAATTGGGTGCGGAATTCCGGCCTGCCATTGCGCATTCCGATGGAAGGCGAACCGGCGGAGAAATCGAAGAAATACCCGAGCACGGGCGCGACGACGTCCGACGTGCTGCCGGGGCGGAGGTGCTCCCGGAATGCTTTGACGGTAGCGAAATTGTTGGCGGTAGCGGCGTGAGAAGCGTCTTCCTCGCGAAACTCCAGCTCGATTCGATCCTTCAACTCGGCGTACGTCAGCGGCAACGGATCCAGTTGCCGGTCGGATTCTGCTTTCAGCAAAAGTTCGCGAAACTTCTGGGGCCTCAACTCCCAGGGAATGGAGCGGCTTTCGATGCTGCTGTCGCGCAGTTGCACCAGAAACGTCAGGCGCATTTCCACGGCATCAAGTTGGGATTTCAGCGAGCGGCGGTCCGCTTCGGCCAATTCCTGGCGCAACGCCAACACCAGCCGGATGCGTTCCTCGGCGGCTTGGACACGGCGGTCTTCAATTCGCGCCGTGAGCCATTTTTCGCACAGCCACTTCGATTGTTCCAGGGTCAGTTTCTGGTCCGGCATGGTGAACCAGTTTCGCGCGGCCCGGTAGCGTTCCCGCGTGCCCTCTACGCCCGCTTCCACCTGATGAGTCTGGGTGAACTTGTGTGTCACGTACAACACGACCGTGGCGGCCAAGACCATGCCGGCTATGGCACCAATGGCGCGCTGGCGGCGGGCTTTTTTCTCGGCCGCGGAACCTTCCCGGAACAGGAACCCAAGAATCCCGCCCATGCCGGCCACCATCAAAATGCCGATGGCGACAGCGACGATGGGAAACAGATTGGGTTTGCGTTCTTTGCCGACGGTTTCGCGCAGTTCGCCTTTGCCCAGCAACACGTACTCGGCGAACGTGCGGCTGGACATTCCGCCGAGCGTGTCGCCGTCGAGGAACCCGAAGATGACGCCTTTTCTGCGGACGACGTGGGGGCTGGTGGCGAGATGTTCGGCGGTGGCCAGCGTGATGGCCAGGTTGACGGCGGTTTTCGCGCCGTGCGGCGCATCAGGGACGGCCGAGGCGCTGTCCACGGGCGCCAAGACGACGATAGATTCCTGGAAGTTGGGAATCCTCAGCAGCGGCAAATCGGCCAGCGACCGGTCCTGGATCTTGTTGGCCTTGACCAATTCCTCGACGGTCAGTCCGTACGCGACCGCGATGCGTTCGAGCAGATCATCTTTGCGAACGGTGTACTTGCGGGTGGAGTTGGGGATGACCAGCGATTGTCCCGCTTGGGGCGTGCTGGTCTTGTTCGCCGCCACCAGATCGGCGAAGGGAACGCCGACTTCCGCCGCGATCCGTTCCATCAAGTCGGTCGGCTTGACTTGGTAGCGCACCGGGTCGGTCGGAGGCAGATAGTAGAACAACGAGTGCACGGGACGATTTTCAAAGATGTTTCCGCCTTCGAGCCGGCAGGTTTCTCCGGTGACGATGGATGTTTTTCCATCTGGGCCGGTCACTTTGCGGGTGGCCAGCGCGACCAGTTCCGCGCCGGTGGCTATGTTGACGTAGAACCGGGGGAACGGGACCGGGGTGCTGGCATACAATCCCTGGGCAGTTTCGCGGTTCATATGGTCGTCCTCGATGGCGATCACGGCGACGCATCCCAGCGAGAACAGACGTTCAAAGTTGCGACCGCCTCGGAAATCCATGAGCGCAACCGCGCCGGCAAGGTCAATGCCCTGCAAGGAATCCCAATCGCCGGTGCCCACGTAGAGCAGGGGACCGGTCAATCCGCCTTCGGGACAGAGCGAGGGCATGGCGCCGTTGGGCCAGAAAGGCGAAACCGGCCACGTCTTGCCGCCGACGGTGATCGCGGAAGGTTTCTCGGCCGGCGACGATGTGAGGCGGTCCACCGAGACGGGTGCGGCGACTTCGGATTGCAGAGCGCCGATAAACTTGACCTGTTTGAAGCCGGTCATCTGGTCGTGCAAATAGCGATGGATGGGGGCGCGACCTTGGGAGTCGTGCGGTCGGGAGCCAATGGCCAGATTGCCCAGCGCGATGATTTCGCGGGTGCGAGCCTCGATTTTTTCCGGTGAGGTGGCGGCGGCAATTTCATTCAGCGACGGTGTGGACAGGACCGTGAGAGATTCCAATTGCCGGCGCTGGACAGGCGACAGGCGTTTGACGAGGTCCTCGTTGCGTGGCCCGGCGGTGAGGTGGCCGGGCAGCAGCGACATTCCCACCAGCAGCGTGAGCGCAAAGCTTTTGATGCAATGGAGGGGACGAGGCGTCATCTCAATAGAAATGCGGTGTGAATGGCGGGTGTCTCGTGAAATGTTTGATGAACCCACCCGGGTTCTGGGTTTGTTCGGCCACGATGGAACAGACGAGGTCGGTGATGTTGAAGGCGAAAATGCAGAACACGGAACCGACCACCAGTCCGATGAAGAAGGGCTTGGCTTTCTTGTAAGTATTCATGCCGCCGTATTTGACGATGAGTTTCTTGATCAGCCAGGCGACGAATGCGCTGCCCCACAGCCAGGAGTTTTCTTTCGTGCCGGCATTGTCGCCTTTGTAGTAGGGCGACATCCACTCGTAAAATATGCTCAACAGCAACAGCATGTAGCCAAGGGGATGGAGCGGGAAACCGAGGAACCGGTTGCGGAGAAAGAACAATGC
>CAZEQV010000139.1:0-9009 GCA_964514435.1 uncultured Verrucomicrobiota bacterium | reverse complement strand
CCGGTAGCGTTTCGCCGCGATGCGAAACTTGTGAAAATCGGCAGCCGCGCCGTGTTTCCGATACTGCTTATGACGGCGACGGAGAGCTTTCCGCAAATCTTGAAGCTGCTTCGTCGCGTCGTCGAGCAACCGTTTGTTGCTGGGCGAGAGAGTCTGCCGCCGGATCAATCGCCGAACACGCGCCTCAAAATGCGACTTTCTTAGAAGATCCAACATGGCCATTGCGGACGCCTGCCTGCCGGCGCGGTCGGCCAACAGTTGGTGAATGCAGAGCCGGCACGTTTTCTGTCCTGCCGGCGGCAAATGACGAAGCGCGCGTCGCAATAATCCCACGTTCACATCCAATGTGCGAATCGCCCCCAGCTCGTTGGTAATGCGCCGCACTTGACGTTGAACCTGTTTCAGTTCCGATGCCGGATACAACGCCGAGTACACCTGCAACCCCACCCGCAACCGCCGCGACGCCACCCGCATCTTGTGAAGCTGCCGGCTGTCATTGACATCGGCCAGCTCAGGGAACAATGCATTCGCCTTCTCCAAGAGATACGCCTCAATTCGGGCACAAACATTGCCGGAGCTTGCCGGATTGGATGAGGGAGAAACTGTCACGGGCGAAGCTTTGCGGCTGGATGTTACGACCGAGTGCCGGTTAGGTTTCATGGCGGTAAAATGGCTCTGTTTCGAACCGAAGGTTCAGCCACTACAGCACGGGCAACAGATCCATTTAGCGCGAGATCATCAGAGAATCAACATCAACCTCTAAATCCAACTGCTCCTCCACTGTCTCCTCGCCATGCCGCCAGTACAGCAACTCCAGTTTCCCGCTCATATGTTCCACAATGGCCGTATGGCTCTCCACCCAATCCCCGCAATTGTAGTACTGCACATTGCGAATCGTTCGCGCCGCAGGAGAGTGAATATGCCCACAAATGATCCCGTCAGCCCGATGCATCCGTGCATACCGGGCCACTGCATCCTCGTAATCGCTCACATAACTGACCGCATTCTTCACCTTGCGCTTCACAAAGGCGCTTAACGACCAGTAACCGAGACCCAAACCCGAGCGCAACGCATTGAGGGGTCGGTTCAACTGCAAGAGCGCCGAATAACCGATGTCGCCCAGAACCGCCATCCATCGAGCGTGGGTCGTGACCGAGTCAAACTCATGACCGTGCAAAACTGCCAGCCGTTTTCCATCGGCAGTCGTGTGAACAGCGTTTTTCTTGATGATGACATTGCCGTACACACCGAGAAAGTTCTGACAAAACTCATCGTGATTACCGGGAATCACCACCACATGAGTCCCTTTGCGACCCTTGCGCAAGATTTTCTGAACCACATCATTGTGTGATTGAGGCCAATATCGTTCCCGCTTCAACTTCCAGATATCAATCACATCGCCCACAAGGTACAACATCTCCGACTCAGTTTCTCGGAGAAATCCCAGCAGACCGAACGCGTTGCATCCTCGTGACCCGAGGTGCAGATCTGAAATCCAGATAGTGCGATATTTCATATCTACATTTTGTACCGCTCCAAAGTGACAATCGCGTTGTAATCAAGCAACAACCCCGAAAACTCCCCGCCACCGACATTTATTGGAATGATCATTCCCGTAAATGTACACACATGAAAGAATTCTAATTCATTTACATCATGAGGAATGATCGTTCTTCAAAATGCAGGCTGGGATGTTGGAATCGGTTAGAGGATGAGCATGCTGTCGCCGTAGCTGAAAAAACGGTAGCGTCCGGTAATGGCTTGTTCGTAGGATCTTAGAGTCAAATCCATTCCGGCAAAGGCACTAACTAGCATTAGTAATGTGGACTTCGGTAGATGGAAATTCGTAAGGAGTGCGTTCACAACCTGAAATTCAAACGGTGGACGAATGAATATATCGGTGGCGCCGCTTGCCGCTTGGGGTGCACCGAGTGATTCTAGAGCTCGAACTACTGTGGTGCCGACCGCAATGATCCGGCTGGCTTGCTTCATTTTCGCAGCAGCTTGCTCGGTGACCAGATATTTTTCGGCGTGCATTTTGTGTTCTTCCACATTTTGCACTTTGACAGGACGGAATGTGCCGATCCCGACGTGCAAGGTGATGAATGTGTGCGGAAGCTCGGCCAGCAGTTCCGGAGTGAAATGCAGGCCGGCAGTTGGAGCCGCCACGGCGCCGGGTTCGCTGGCGAAGACGGTTTGATACCGGTCTCGGTCGGCAGGGGTCACGGGACGGTGAATGTATGGCGGCAATGGAGGAACCCCGTGTTGCTGCAAGTAGGTCTCAACGTTGCCGGTGAATCGCAGAATCCTTCCGCCGATGTCAGCATCCGACTCCACTTGGGCCGAGAGCCATGGGGTAATCTCCAGTTTGGTTCCAACTTTGGCGCGGTGTCCGGGCTTGACCAGGGCCGTCCAGCGGTTGTCGCCCATGTTCTCGACCAGCAGCAATTCGACATTGGGTCGTTGCGACCAGATGCGAGCTGGTATGACTTTGGTGTTGTTCAACACCAACAGATCGCCCGGCAAGAGGTAGGATTTGAGGTTGCGAAATTGGTCGTGCGTGATTTTTCCGGTCGCGCGATTGACAACCATCATCCGTGACGCGGAACGATCCGGCAAGGGATGTTGCGCGATGAGCTCGTCCGGCAAGCTGTAATCGAAGTCGGACGTTTTCATTCAGAAACAGCCGTCGCCTCGCTGCCGCTATTCCCGGGCGCCTTGCTTGCGGAGGAACACGACCATCTCCGTCTGCAGATACGCACGCGCCGTCATGATGGGAGTCTGGCCGTTGTTGTCGCGCGCATGAAGGTCGGCTCCGCAGGCAAGCAGATATTCGGCGGCGGCAATCTTGCCGGTTGCCGCCGCGCGATGCAAAGGACGCGTGCCGGCCGAATCGCGGGCGCTCACATCGGCGCCCTTGTTCAACAAGGCTGTGATATCCGCGACCTCTCCGCGCGCGGCGGCCAAGTGGAGAGGGCGGACATCTTTGTCGTCTTTGGCGTTGGGGTCAGCGCCCTTGGACAGCAGAAAAAGCAAGACTTCATGTTTGCCATTGGCCACGGCCGAGAACAGCGGTGTGCGTCCTTCCTTGTTGCGCGCATCGACCGTGGCTCGTTGCGTCACGAGGAACTGCGCGACCGACAAGTGTCCCTTGCCGGACGCCCAATGCAAGGGAGTGGTGCCGTCTTTGAGCGGCTCGTCGGCCATCCCGCGTCGGGCGTTCACAACCGAGGCAACATGCGCCAGTTTTCCCAGCCCGGCTGCCGAATGAATGTCCAGCTTGGCGCGCCAGCGCAACAGCATCTCCGCCAGTTCAAACTGGTTGACCGCCACCGCTCGCTGCAACGGAGTGTACCCGTCCCCGTCGAGTGACTCGATTTCGGCCCGTCGTTTCAGGAGCATCTCGGCCATTTCCATGTCACCGAGCGTGGCCGTCCAATGCAACGGATACGCGCCTTTGCCGTCCTTGCTGTTCGGGTCGGCCCCGCGAGCCAAAAGCAGCGAGACGACGTCTTTGTGTCTTGCCTGAATGGCGTGGTACAACGGCGGCAGCCCATCGGCATCTTTGGCGCTCACATCCGCACCGGCATTGAGCAGCAATTCCGCCACGTTGGCAAAACCCTTCGCGGCGGCCAAATGCAGTGGCCGGTTGCCCTGATTGTCCCTGGCGTCGGGGTCGGCGCGCTGTCGCAACAAGGACTGGGCGATCGGTGCAAAACCCAACTCCGCTGCAAAGTGCAACGGCGTGCGTCCGGCTTTGTTCTTCGCCGATGCATCAGCTTTCATCTGCAACAGCAAATCAACCGCACCGGCCTGCTTCTTCTGCACCGCCCAAAACAACGGACTTGATCCGCTTTCCAACCGGCTGTCGGCCATCGTCCGCTCCTTGGTCAACAACTGCATCATCTTGTCCAGTTTCCCGAACGCGGTGGCGGAGAAAATATCCAGCGGCACGCCACGCGCGACCATCTGATCCACCAAAGCGGCGCGACTGGCCCACGCGGCTCGCTGCAACGGCGTCAGCCCTTCGGCATCTTTGACCGCCGGATCGGCGCCGCGAATCAACAGCAGATCCACCGTCGTCCCTTGATTGGCGGAAGCGGCCCGGTGCAAAGCTGTCCCGCCGACATCGTCCCGCGCATTCAATTCGGCACCCGCGCGCAACAACTGGTCCACGACCATCACCCGTCCATGCGCCGCCGCAAGATGCAGAGCGCGCACTTTGGTGTCGGAAACAGCCTCCAAATTGGCGCGTGAGCGGATGAGCCAATCCACCACGTTGGTATGCCCTCCGGCGGCGGCCCAGTGCAGGGCAGTAGTTTGATTGGCAAACTTCGCGTCCACGTTGCCGGCCGACTTCACCAAGGTCGCCACCCGCTCGGCGTTTCCCAGGGCGGCCGACACATACAAGTCTTGCGGTGAACCTTTGCTGACCAACAACTCCACCACATCCATCGCCCCGGCCCACCCCGCCCGGTGCGCCGGCAACCAACCTTCGCTATCAGCAATGCCGGGCGATGCGCCTGCATCCAACAACGCCTCCGTGATCTCCTTGTTGCCCCGACGCGCGGCCAAATGCAACGGCGTGTTCAAGGCTGCATCAAGGGCATTGACGGTGTCCGATGCGTTCTGGACTATTTGCTTCACCCGCGCCACGTCACCGGCCTTCACGGCCTCGTGAATGGGGGCCGCCACGGCCGCACAGGCCCCCATCACGGTCGCCATCAGAAATGCCAACGTCTTGTTCACGCCGGCATCTTTGCGGAATCACCTAGTCAACGCAATATCAGACATCGCCGCCAACTTCTGGCGGCGGTAGTCAAAAATCCTCTCCACATCACGGCGCACAAACAGCCAATCGGCCAGTTTTCCGCCGAACATATCGTAACGGACCACATCCCGCGACAGCGTCCCGCCGTCGCGCGCCTCAAACGTGTGCTCGTGGATCCAAGCCCGGTACGGTCCGCGCAACTGTTCGTCCACAAACCGGTGCGGCGGTTCCCAAACACTGATCCTTGTCCGCCAACGCACCGGTACGCCGTGAATCTTCAACCGATAATCAATCAACGTACCGGCCCGCAACTCGATGGGCGCCGGAGTCAAAACTTCAAACCGCAACCACGGCGGCGTGATCGTCTCCAGATTCCGCGCATCGGCGAAGAAAGGGAACACCTCCCCCACGGTTCTTGGCAACCATTGCTCGCAGCAAAACATGAACCGCGGTGTCTTCATTCTGGCTGTCCTCAACCCGGCAGGTTCACAAGCTGAACCTGCCGGGGTTCGGGGAACTTCACTTGCCGGTATCGATCTCTTGCGGCAGCAAATCAAATGTTCCTGCCGAAACAGATCCGATGGCGTACACGATGTAGGACTTGTGCGGATTCAACACCAACTTACCGGACTTGAACGCGCGAACATCGGTATTGGCCACAAACAACTCGGCACGATACGCACCGGGTCGAATCAACACCGGTCCCACCTGCTGCGGATTGGCGGCATCTTCCACTCCCAACGACAGTTTCTTGCCGCCGCCACGGAACAGCTTGATGTCCACAGCGGGCGCATCCGCCGTATGGCGGACCGTCAATCGTGTCTGACCCGCGCCCGTTCCGGTTGCGGCGTTCTCAAACACCGACAACTGGATTCCCGGATCGCCCCCTTCCACATACGTGAAATGCGCGATGACCGTGTAGTTCTTGCCCGCCTCGACGCTGGCGGACGCGCTCAACACCGTGTTACCCGCCAACTTCACCTCCAGATCATACGTGCCCGGATCAAGTTCCAGCGGTCCGGCCACGTCCTTGAAATCGAACGAGAACAAATATGTCCCGTTCGCGTACACATCCACCGCCTGCGGCAACCCGGAAATCCCGTGGATCACCGTGACTGTGGCTTTGTCATTCGCCGCTTGGGCGCTTGCGCCCGTCAGTAGCCCGGACGCCAACGCGACCGCCGCCATCATGGAATACAACTTTTTCATTTTTCATTCTCCTTATGTTTCATTCGGTTCACGGGGACTTCGACTCCCGAAGACCCCAGTTTCTCACTCAACGTGTTCAGAACACGCTGAAGCTTTTCCTTGTCCGCCGGGCCGCTCTGATGCAACGCCACCGCCCCGTCGGAACTCACCACATAAATATTCGCCTTCCGCGCCAACATGCCGATGCCCCGCACAACATCCCCGGACCAGTCCAACAGGACCGGATGCGCTACCGATTTCTTGAAATGATCCCTCACCATCGCCTGCAACGGACGAGGGACGCTGCTGACATCGGCTACTCCCACCACATCAATACGGTCGCCAAACTGCTTCGCCACCGGCTCAATCCACGCATCCAGCTCCTTGGACCCTCTGCGGTCAGCCACGGTCAGATAACAAACCTTCTCCCGTGGAAACTCGACGTGGTGTTCCACTCCATATTGATCCCGCAGCTTGAATGACGCGATCCGCAGTTCATTCGTACCGGCTTCGGCCACCGACGTGGCCAACGCGCACGCCAGCAACAGCGTACCGGCGCGTACGGGCGCCACGGCACCGGTTTCGGGCACGCTCTCGGTGCGTCCTTTCCATGCCACGCGCATTCCCAACACTTCCCGCACCAACGCCGCCCACTGAATCGTCAGCACCGTCAACACGCCCAGCGGATGCAACAACACCCCGAGCCACGATTGCCGGTAACGCCGCGCCATCCGCGACCGCACACACCAGCCCACTACGGCCGCTGTGGCCGCCAGCCACCGTGCCGGGCCGGTGGCCGCCACGGCGACCACGACCGGCAACACCTGCCCGAACATCAAAAGCGTTGAGAACGGCACAATCACCGAGGGCGCGCCCATGCCCTCCGTCGCGTTCTTCATAAACCCGCGCCACACCTGACCGGCGTTCTGGTACATCCGGCAAGTCGCCACGTCGGTGGCGTCAAACAGATCGGTTCTCAGGCCCGCCGCGCGAAAGGCGCGCGGCAACTTGATGCCGTCGTGGCGCGACTGACAAATGGCGGCGTGACCGCCCGCACGCCGGTACGCTTCCCCCCGCGCGATAAACAGTTGACCGCAGCCGGCGCCGTACGACGGGTGGGCACGTTTCCGACTGCGTCGGATTGGCAGGAATCCGAGAAGCAAGAAATGGATTTGCGGAATCACCAGCCGCTCCACAAACGTGCCGGTAATCTGACGGGGAATGCCGCTGCCGAGGTCGGCGTCGGATTCCTCCATGAACGCGACCATCCTGGCCAACGCATCCGGCAAAAGCCGAACATCGGCATCCATGAACACCAACCACGGATGCGAGGCCGCCGCCGCCAGATAGGCGCAGGCGTGTTGTTTGCCGTTCCATCCCGGTGGCAGCGGCGGCGCGTGCAACAGGTGCACACGGTCGTCGCCGACGGCCAGGTTGCGAACGAAGCGCGCCGTGTTGTCGGTGGATTGGTCGTCCATCACCAGAACTTCCACGTCCACGTTGCGGTTGGAGAGCGCCGATCGCACGGCGAGCGAAATGGAGTTCTCTTCGTTTCGGGCCGGTATCAACACGGACACGCGTGGACGGTGCGAAACGTGACGCGGCGCGGGCCGGTAGGCTCCGGCGTTGCGAAGGTAAATCACGGCCGGTATCGTCGCGCAGACCAGCATGGCGATGGCGAATCCCAGCAGAATCATGACCGAACCTCCTTGCGCAGAATCGCGCCGTGTTCGGGGGTGAACGATTCGCCCCGCCACCGTGCGGCCAAGCGTCGCCACCAATCATACATGCCGCCGACACCGGCCGTGCCGCCGAGGATGGTTTCGAAAGCGGCTTCGTTGCGCGCAACGGAATCGGCAGCCAGATGATCCGCTGTTTTCTGGAGCGCACCGGTAATGTTGTCACGGCAGGGAGGACCGAAGCGGATCAGCACTTCCGGTCGGCTTTCATGCCAGTACGCGTATTCCAACGCCAGCGGCAGGATCGGCACGGGACCAAGATGTTCGATGCCGGGCTTGAGTCGAATGGGACGAACTCGCGCGTCGGTGAACTCGCCTTGCGCCGTGACCCAGAGCATGGCATCGGGCCGCTGGAGTATCGCGCGGGATTGTCGGAGAAACTCCCGCGCACCGGCACGAGTCCCTCGCTCGACTCCGAAGAATCCCAGTCGGCGGAAGAACCGGTATTTTTCCAGCGCGACGGCGTCCATGGGCGCGAAAGGAATCCGCTCGGGAAACAATCCGGTCAGCAGCAGTCCGATCATCGGATCCCACCATGAGGGGTGGTTCATCACGACGATGACCGGGCCCGCCGGCAAACGACGGTCGCCGGAGACGCGCACCGAATGAAAATGTCGGCGCACGTACCAGGCGGCGTACCGGCGGAACCAGCGGAATAGGAACTCAGAGCGCACCGGCCAATTCCCTTTCGGAGGTTTTGTTGGGTTCCACGATGCCGTCACGGTCGAGCGTGTCGGCGGCGATCCACCCGGACATCATCACCATCGGCATTCCGGGGCCGGGATGCGCGGCGCCACCGGCCAGATACAGGCCGCGCACATCCGGGCTGCGGTTGCCGGGCTTAAACGCGCCGGTCAATCGCCCGTGGCTGGCCAGTCCGTAAATGGCGCCATTGAGGACTTGGTAGCGGTCGTGAATATCCTGCGGCGTGAGCCAGCGTTCGACGCGAATGCGGCTTTCAATGTCGGCCATGCCGCCGGTGCGTTTGAGTTTTTCCAGGATGACGCGCCGGTAGGCCGGGAACATGTTCCTCCAGTCGTGATGGGGCCGCAAAAAGGGAGTGTGCACGAGCACATACAGCGCTTCGCCGCCTTGCGGCGCGACGCCCGGCTCCGTGCGCGCGGGGGCGCACACGTAACAGGTGGGGTCGGGAGCCGGTTCGCCGCGCCGGTAGATGAAGTCAAACTCCTCATGCGGATCACGAGAAAAGATGAAGTTGTGATGCAAGACGTGGTCGTACGCGCGGTCGAGTCCGAGATACAGCACGACACCGGAACAGGCCGGCTCGTAGGCGCGACGGGTTTCGAACCG
>CAZEQV010000138.1:0-9032 GCA_964514435.1 uncultured Verrucomicrobiota bacterium | reverse complement strand
CGACATTCGAGGAGCGCGGCGGCGTGATACCGGGACTCAAACCGGCCAGCGTGAATCAGGCGCAACTGCAGACCCGTTCCCCTCAACTTGGTTCACCGCTCAACGACGTGACATTGTCCACGTGGCGCAGCGCCCTCGGCATTGCCCGTCAAAACATCCTGCTGGGAGCCGGGCCGGGCATGTTTCCCTGGATGTATCTGGGTCACCGAACCGCGCAAGGCAACGTCAGCGCCTGCAGCAACGAGTATCTGAATGTCCTGGCCACGTATGGCGTCGTCGGAGGTGTTTTGCTGGCCGGCATGGTCGCCATGTTCATCTATACCGGCGTGCAGATCCTCCTTGTGCGCGCGGAACGCTACTCCGCCTCCACGCAATCCAACCGCTACGCTTTCGCCATCGGCGGCGTGGCGGCCATCGCGGCCGTCCTGGCTCAAGCCGTCTTCGACAATAATCTGCATCACCCGGCAACTATACTGACATTGGTCTCAGTCTTGGCGGTGACGTTGACTTGCGGTGTGCATGGCCGAGAAGAAATGCAGGAAAACTCCGGCCCCGGTTACTTCGTGGCCAGCCGTCTCAAGGGAATCAACCGCTATCTGCTGGCCGGTGCCATTGCCGCTGTGGCGCTCATGCACGGATGGTGGATCCTCCGCAGCTATCCCGTGGATGTCCTCAAGCGACTCGGTGAGAAAGCGCTGCTCCAACTCGATTGGACCGGGGCGCAGATGCGGTTTCAGCAGGCGTGGCGATTTGACCCGCGCGATCATTCCGTGGCGATGCTGCTTGGCGACCTGCTCCTCACGCGAGCCACTTGGCAGTCCGATCGAGCAGATGAATCACTCCGGCAAGCCATGATCTGGTACAACCGCGCGCTCATCCTCAATCCCTACGCCGCCGAAAGCCTTGTGCGGGTCGCCTCCATCTACGACCGGCTTGGCCAACGCGACCAGGCATTCGAGCGATACCAACGCGCTCTCCGTCTTGATCCCCTCAACGCCGCGCTTTATACCCAGCTTGGACAGCACCATCTGCGTTGGGGCGATGCCGAGCGCGCCGCGGCTGCGTACCGGGCTGCGCTTGATCTCAATCCCGCCGGCTACCTCGCGGAGATTCAACTCAGCACACTGTCCTTGCCACAACCATGACATTCCCAACAAACACGGTCACGGCGCTCAAGAAGATTGCCGAGCCAACAAACGTCCTCACCACACCCGAAGAACGCATCGCTTACGGTTACGATGGCACCGCCATGCTGGCCGGCACGCCCGACGCCATCGTCTTCGTCGAAACGACCCAACAAATCTCCGACATCCTCAAGCTGGCCAACGCCGCCGGCTTCAAAGTCATCCCGCGTGGTTCCGGCACCAATCTCAGCGGCGGTACCATACCGGGCGATAACACCGTCGTGCTGGTCACCGTCAAAATGGACAAGATCCTCGAACTCGACCCGCGCAACCTCACCGTGCGCGTCCAGCCCGGCGTGCTCACCGCCAAGATTGACGAAGCCGCCGCGCCGCACGGTCTGTTCTACCCACCGGATCCCGGCTCGATGAAAATCTCCACCATCGGCGGCAACGTCGCCGAAAACTCCGGCGGACTGCGCGGACTCAAATACGGCGTCACCCGCGATTACGTCATGGGACTCGAAGTCGTTCTCCCCAACGGCGACATCGTTCGACACGGCACCAAATGCGTCAAAGACGTGGCCGGCTACTCGCTCAAAGACATCTTCATCGGCTCCGAGGGAACACTGGGCGTGATCACCGAGGTTCTGCTCAAACTCCTCCCGCGTCCGGCCGCGCGCAAAACCATGCTCGCCACCTTCGACACCATGACCGACGCCGCGGAGACTGTGTCCGCCATCATTGCCCACCGGATCATTCCCTGCACGTTGGAGTTTCTCGACAACACCACCATCCGTTGCGTCGAAGACTTCGCCCACGTCGGCTTGCCGGTGGACGCCGCCGCCATTCTCTTGATGGAAACCGACGGACATCCCGTCGTTGTCGAGGATGAGGCCGGCAAGATGATCGAACTGGCCCGCGCCCATCGCGCCCGCGACATCCGCGTCGCTCGTGATGCCGCCGAAGCCGACCGGCTCGCCAGCGCCCGACGCAGCGCCTTCAGCGCCTTGGCTCGGGTGATGCCGACGACCATCCTCGAAGACGTCACCGTTCCCCGCAGCGAACTGGCCGCGATGATCACCTTCATCCAACAGACCGCCGACAAGTACCGGCTGCGCATCGGCACCTTTGGCCACATGGGCGACGGCAACCTGCACCCGACGTTCCTCTGCGACGAACGCAACCCCGACGAAATCCATCGCGTCCATCAAGCATTCGCGGAGATATTTCACCGCGCCATCGAGATCGGCGGCACCATTACCGGCGAACACGGCATCGGTCTCGCCAAGAAGGATTTTCTGCCCCGGCAAGCCGGCGTGACCGGCATGGATTTGATGCGCGCGCTCAAACGCACGCTCGATCCCCAAAACATCCTCAACCCCGGCAAGGTGTTCGATTGAGCACGTCCTACAACATCCTCGACCACGGCGCCGTGCCCGACGGCAAGACGCTTTGCACCGATGCCATCCAACGAGCTGTTGATCTTGCGCACGCGGCCGATGGCGGCACGATCATCGTACCGGCAGGCCAACAGTTCCTTACCGGTACGGTTACGCTCAAGAGCAACATCTGCCTGCATCTCGAACCCGGCTCCGCGCTGCTCGGCAGTGACCAGCAGGCCGATTACAAACCCGTCTTCGTGGCCGGGGAATATGGCAGTGGCGAGTCCGCGTTTCTGCTGTACGCCAAAGACTCCGAGAACATCTCCATAACAGGGCAGGGAACCATTGACGCCCGGGGGCGGTTGTTCATGGATGGTTACTGGAGTCCGGAAGGCCCATACATCATGAAACCGAAACCGTGGCGAACGCGGATGATCGGGTTCTACGGGTGCCGGCATCTGACCTTCCGCGATGTGACGCTGCGCGATGCCGCCAACTGGTGTCTTCACCTGACCGGCTGCGATGATGTGGTCATTGCCGGGCTGCGCATCCTCAATAACCTGGCCATCCCCAACTGCGACGGCATTGACCCTGACCATTGCACCAACGTCCGCATCAGCGATTGCCACATCGAAGCCGGTGACGACTGCATCGTGATCAAGGCCACCAAGAACGGAGCCGCGATGGGCTACCAAGGCTCTCACAACATTACCGTCACCAACTGCACCTGCATCTCCACCAGTGCCGCCCTCAAGATCGGCACCGAAAGCCATGCCGATTTCTCCAACATCCTGTTCAACAACTGCGTCGTCCGTTCCAGTAGCCGGGGATTGGCCATTCAACTTCGCGACCAGGGCAACGTCAGCAACGTCATCTTCAGCAATTGCACCGTCGAAACGCGCCTGTTCAACGAACGTTGGTGGGGACGCGCCGAACCCATTTACGTCACCGCCTTGCCCCGGCACGAAGGCAAGCCGGTAGGCCGCATCCGCAATGTCACCTTCAGCAACATCATCTGCCGGTCTGAGAACGGCGTGTTCATCGCCGGCAGTCCCGACAGCCCCATTGAAAACCTGACGCTCGACAATGTTCGCGTGGAAGTAGACAAATGGTCGAAGTGGCCGGGCGGCTGGCGCGACCGCCGTCCCACCGCCGGACAGGAGCATGGCGGCTTGTCCCAAGCCCCGACGCACGGCGTGTATGCCGAACACGCCCGCGGTTTGCGTCTCCAGAATCTCCCCGTCCATTGGGGTTCGAACCGGCAACCATACTGGGCCGGGGATGTTCACACCGTCAACGTCAGCCCGTGAGCGGGGGTGGATTGCCGTCAAATCTCTATTCGGCTGTTGTTTGGACGGTGGCGATGAACGGGTAGGACTCCACATCGTTGTCCACGGCCACACCCACGAACCCGTCAAGCTCCACTTCGCTGGTGCCGCAGCCAAAGCCCACCGGCATCGCGCCTTCTCCCATCGCGTAGATTCGATCCAAATGCTCCGCCCCCTCGCCGCAATCGGTCTCCACCGTGCCGCTCCAGCGATACTGCCAACTGTTCCCGTCCCACCAAATCTGCAGGTGAATCCCAACAGGCGCGCCAATCACGGCGCCGCCCCCCGTCTTCAATGTCAGCGTGCCGATGTCGCCTCGCCAGCCGCACCGGCCTTGGTCAGGCGACCGTGTCAGCCCGGCTGCGGCCACGAAGGTTATCTCGGCTTTGTCGTTTGCGGTGCAGTCTCCATATTCGGGATTGGCGTCCAGTGGAGCGCAAAGCGGGTCGGGTTCCCCCTCGCAGTTCAAGGCGACGGAAACGACTAGCGCGGCCGGCGGGTTGGTGTCGCAGGGCGAGCAGAACAAACAGGAGTTGTCCGGTGTCGTCAGTAGTTCGAGCACATCGCTCAATTCGACAAAATGTTGCGGCAGCACCAGTCCGTCCACCACTGGGGGACCATGTGCCGTTGGTGTTGCCGGCAGCAACCAAGACCGCCTGCAAGGTCCAAGGCGGTGAATGGGTGCCTATCGTGTTGCGGTACTTGCCGACCACAGCCGCCAGCGAATTGCGAATCTGGGCGAGAAACGCCTCGGTCACGGGCAGGCCGGCAAGCGTGTCGTCGGTCAGCGCCGGGACGAGGTTGGTGACGCCGCCGCTGACGTTGGTGAACCCGGTGGCGGTGTCGAGGTGGGCGGGGTAGGAGACGATGAGTTGGCTGGGGGCATCCTCGACGTTGCCGGTGAGGGTGAACGTCTTGTTGCTCTCCGTGTACGACCAGTCGCCGAACGATACATCGGTCCAAGCGTCGCGCACGTCGTTGCTGGTGGGCGCGGTGACCGGGAAGAAGTTGAGGGTGAACACGCCGTTGGTGGGCATATTGATCCATTCGCGGACGTTGTTGGTCCAGCGGGTGGGTTCAGTAGCAGCATGGCACATGTTGGACAGTGCCTCGGCTTCGTTGATGCGGCGCAGGATGGCGACCAGATTGCTGGATGTGACCGGCACATCAAACGCCCGCTCGGCCTGCGGCGATACAAATCCGGCCAAGTTCTTGCATTGGACGGCAATGAAATTGTTGGACAGAAGCAGCGGCTGGGTGCCGGCAGGCCTGCACAGCCCGTATTGTTGCTGGATAGAGCCATTGGCATCCAGATAAGTCAGTGCTTCATAGCTATTGATCGCAAAACCAGGACCGGCTCGGTCCAGTACGGGTGATGACTGAGCCTCAATTCTGGTTTTCAGCGATGCGGGAAGATACTCATTGCCGTGGGCAATCCAGTACTGGTTGCTGGTGAATCCTCCCACGGGAAGCGCCGCGCGATTCTTGGTGCCATAGGCGGCGATCACGGACAAAGGATCGCTTCTTTGCGGCTTCGCAATCTGATGATTCGCAAAGTGGGCTGGATTGGTAAAGAGTTTGGTGGGCATCCCATTCAGAGTCCCCCAGGTGTTCAAGGCAGGAACCAAAAGGGGATTGCCGGTGCTACGCCATCTGATCAACTTCAGGTCGGCAATGCCCGGCTCATCCGTGTAGGCCACCGATCCAACCGACGGGACAGGCCAACACTTGCTGAAGGACTGATTCTCGAAGTAGGTCTCGGCATATTCAGGAATGGCAGTCGAGTAACGCGGTGGTGTCATGTTGGTTGTCCAGCGATAGGCGACACCGCAAATCGACTTGATCACCGCATTTGTGTCCCGGTTGGCATCCCCGTGATTGAGATCAGGCCAGATGCCAAAGATCACCGGATCAATATCGTGGATGCCAGCGGGGTTATTCGTGCCGTTCCAAATGGACGGAACGTCGCTCCACGTCTTGCCTGCCGCGCTGATGGGGGAAACGACGCCATCCCCGTGTAGTATCTCGGGTGCAAGATTCTTGTCCCAGGCTGTGACGCGCGTGGCCAAGTAGAGGTCCACGGACGAGCGTTGGAAGGTGTTGAACACGTACTCAATCTTTGGCGCCGGTGTGCTCCAGAAGCGGTCGTGCAGTTGGTTGACGTGACGGAGAGCGGTGGCGCCATTTGTTCGAGTGGCGCTGATATCCTCAACGGCACCTTGGCGGGAGTACTTGAATAATCCGGCCGTGTCGGGAATGGCTTGGGCAGCCAGCCGCACCGGGGTGATGCCTTGGTTGATCTGCCGGAACCAGAAAAACGTGCGCACGGCATCCCGTCGTGTTCCGCCGGTGTTCTTGTACCACATCAGCCAGTTGGCGAAGCTGCTGCCCAAGTGCGGCGTTGACAGCGTCACCAACCGCCGCACGCCGTGGTCGTTGGGCTGCGAGATCAGGTAGTAATGCGACAGCACCCCACCCATCGAATGGGCCACGAGGACGAGGTTGGGTGTGGAATTTCCCGGATTGCTGTAAGCGTCACGGACACTCTGGATTCGCGTTTCCAGCGTCATGCGTGTGTCGCCGGCTCCCGGCGGGTTAGTGACGACGTTGCCCCATGAGAGAGGAAAGACAAGGTTGTTCTTGTCCGCCTCCAGCACGTTGTACTCGATATGGTCGAAGGACTGTTTGTTGAACGGCTCGTTCTGGTACACAAAACTGCCGTAGTTGAAGGTGTGCAGGTAAGGATTCTGGGCCGCGTTCAGGCCATTGGTGTCACTGCGCACGAAATCATCGGTATTCAAGGAAATCCAGTACCGTGAGACATGAGGTTGGAAATTCTCGATTACTGTTGCCCACCCACTGTCGTTGGCATTGATGCCATGAATTAACAAGATCGGCTCAGGATGGTATGCCAGTACGCCATTTACGTCTGTGCTGGGTGGTTGCCACTCCATGACTCGACTTCTCTGCGCGACGGCGGTTTGGAGCCCAAGCAGAAAGACAACACTGACAACTCGTGTGACTTGAACGGTTACCAGTTGCATAGAGCTGTCCCTCCTTTGCATTCAACAAGGCGAGAGGCTCCTAGCATCACCTGCTTCTCCAAGAGGCTGTCAGTTAAGAGTAGCCCCGTCAGGTTATACCCCACCATTCCTTGATGTCCCCATTTTGCCCAACCCCACGAATGCGCTTTTCCATCCCGCTTGGGTGCTCCTTGCCAGACCACTTTGCCGCTGGCCACATCGGCCAACATTCCAACAGCCCCCGTGTAGAGAATTTGTTTCCCATCCGGGCTCCATGTGGGATAGGAACCCCAAGTTTGCATGGATTGCTTGCCGCCAAGTGGACGCGCTTTCCCACCATCGGGATCCATCAGCCAAACCCAACGTTGCCCAGGATAGCCATCCGGGTACTTGGTAAATGCAACTTCGCTCCCGTCAGGAGCTACAGACGGCTGACGGTACTGTTGTTTCCCATCCGAAACCAACAAACGATGAAGCCGGTCCCCTTTTGTGTCACAGCGCGCAATATTGCGCCGATTGGGGTTTGTTCCCCGCCATTCCTCCTCGAAGTAAATCCACTGACCGTCCGGCGTCCAACAGCACGTGTTGATGGCGCGCAACTGATTGCTTTCCGTGCGGGCTGATACGATCTGGCGCAAGTCGCCGCCGTCCATCTTCAGCACCCACAACCCCACCAAGTCCGAACCCGCAAACCCAATGGCCACGGCAATCCGCCTGGTCTGTTCGTTGACATCCAACCACGTTGTCTGCCCCTGCGTGTCGATCGGATACGCCACGTCGCGCCACAACTCCTTGATCTCGGTCTTGGCGCTGCCGTCGGCCTTCATCTTGCACAAGTAGATGCTCGTGCCTTGGCCGCGAAAGCTGCCCGCCACTCGCCGCAACCGGGTCAATTGCTTCAGGAAGTACACTTCCTCCTCGGTCTCGCTGAACCGGGGCGGCTCGTTGGTCTTGCCCGGCAACGTCATGGCCGGCCCCCAATCGCAGGCCAAGTAGTCAATCTGCGCAAAGTCTTGGGCTTGGACTTGGTTCCACCGGCCCAGCAATAAGACGACAACTGCCAATGTTATACCACGTTTCATGGTTCCTCCGGGATGGCAAACAGATCGTCGGCAAGGCCTTGGTTTGCCTGCAACTGGGTGAATGACGATTCTGTCTGCAATTGGCTGCCGTCGCCAAATTGGATTGTGGTGCGATGGAGTGTGAAAAGCCATTTTCCCGGTAAGACCTCAACCGGGTTCAAGTATTCGACAATCACCCGTTCTCCTTCTTCACCAACCTCCAGCCGTGTGACCAACCCTCGTGTAAAATCAGTCTGAAACCGCTGTGTCAGCCAATTGATGCCTGCTTTGGGCTGAAGGACACACTGGTAAAAGCTGTTCGTGGAGGACTGCTCGAACACTCCGACAGACCGTTGCTTTGCCAAAGGCACATCCCAAAAGAAGTCTCCGAGTCGGTTGCCTTCGATAACGTCTTCTCCTTCCAGAGCATCGCGTGATAAGCCGCCTTCCGCCTGACCGGCAGAATGCCACCAGTGTTGTCCAGCGTTGTGAACGCTGACGTGGCCATCGGACAGTTCCGTTCGAACCCTGTCAGTGCCTTTTGCATATTCAATGGCTGTCATCGCACTGATGGTCTCTCCATTCATTTTCTCCGTTACCGTGAGGTGGTACTGCAAGTCCTGAATGGCGGCGTAGTTCTCCTGAATTCGATTAAGGATGTCCTCCACGTTCGGGTTTACGATCACTTTCACGAACGGGCACCATTCGCCGTCGCTGCCTTGCGCGTGCAGCCATATCACATGCCGCTGTCCCGCCGGGAAACTCGGCGTGAATGTCGCGGTTACGGTTTCATTCGTGGTACCGAATGAGCCGTCCAACGCGCTCATCGCCACGCCCGTGCCGTTGCTGCCGGCCACCGTGTGAAAATACTCCGCCCCCACAATATTCACCGGCAGGTTCGTCACCACCGACCGCGCATCCGCGCGCACATACACCTGTGCCCCGCTGTTCGTATAGACTCCGTATGCGTTGTACACCCGCACCAACGCCGAGCCCGTCTGCGGCGTCACATCGGGGTCTTGTGGATTCGGATCGTCCCCGTCCGGTATGCCGTCCCCGTCGGTGTCCGGGTTCGTGGGATCAACGCCGTTGGCCAACTCATCGCCGTTGCTCA